>NZ_LJOQ01000089.1:0-58323 GCF_001672255.1 Anabaena sp. AL09 | reverse complement strand
GACGATAGTTTAGGGGTAGCCCTCCGTGAAAATAGCTCGATGCCAGGTTTAATATTTAACAACAACGCCTCCTCTATTCTTTTAGAGGGGGTTTTGTTTTTTGTACAAACAGAAATTGATAAGCCGTTGTGTAGCTTGATTTTAATAATATAAAATTATACAATTTTCTTTAAGTAAGTAAAAGTAAATAAAGTATTAATTAATATATAGCCCACATTCCGCACCCCCGGTGTCACAATCGGTAATTTCGGACTTTTGAATACATTGAAGGATGATTTTTATACAAAAAGGTCGAAATTTTAGGTAGCGAACTGCTTGCAGCAGCGCTTCGCTATCGCTAATCCCAAATCCCCAAACGACCATTTTTCGTTGTGTGACAATTTAGGGTGCGGAAGATGGGATATAGGACTTGCTGAATAAATGGGAAAAGCCAGTAGTCTATGGATTAGAGAACTAATAAATTGGCAAAACATCGTGAAAATGCGTATAGTCACAGTAACGATGTCTATCAGGCGTATTATGGTACATAATATCTACAAATTGATGATTCCACAAAATCTCATTAACGCCATAACTATAACGAGCATGGACAACCTGTGCCACTGTTTCATCAATCCCACTCATAGAAATCATCAGCAAGGCCTGAGTTTGACTTAATAATGCCGATGTCATCCCATGAAAAGGACTAGACTCATCAATAATGTGCATCACCGTCCAAGATAAAGAAAAGCTAGGTGTCTGATTTCTCACCAGTTTAAGATCATATATCTTGCACCCATACCGATAATTGTGAATTGTCCATTGTGAATTTGAATATGAACTCGTGAATGCAAGTGTTTTCCCGGCTGCTGAAAAAATCTCTGTAATTTAAATTTCATGGGCAGTAAGTAAAAGTCCAGTGAATGATAGGATGACTAAAGATAAATATATTTAATTAACAATGAACCGAATTTTTTGGATTACTGCCTTAATTGCCTTTATTAACTCCCTAAGTTTTACAATTTTAATCCCCATAATTTATCTTTATGGTAAACAATTTGGTTTAAATGATTTCCAAACCAGTTTATTATTCTCAACATATTCCATTGCTCAATTTTTCGCCACTCCTGTAATTGGTAAACTCTCCGACAGATTTGGACGGAAACCATTATTAATAATTAGTTTAGCCGGAACAGTAATTGCTAATACCATAGCCGGAACTGCCACAACAGCAACTTTACTATTTTTCGCCAGATTTTTAGATGGTATCACAGGTGGAAATGCTTCTGTTGCCCAAGCCGTTATTTCTGATGTTACCAGTCAAAAAGATCGCGCTCAGGCATTTGGGATTTATGGTGCAGCAATGGGATTAGGCTTTGTTCTTGGCCCAGCGACTAGTTTAGTAGCACAGCAAATTTCTTTAGGAACAGCATTTTTAGTTTCCGGTGCAGTTGCTCTTATCGGGATGTTAATGACAATATTTTTATTACCAGAAACTATCCAAAATAAATCTCCAAAATCCACAAACATCTTTGATTTAGGGTTAGATAATTTAATTAAAGGATTTGCTATGCCAGGCATTGGCATTTTATTATTTATTAACTTTTGCACAGGGACAACATTTACCATGTTTACCTACGCATTTCAACCCTATTTTATTCAAGTTTTAGATCAAAATAATAAATCTTTAACACTCTTATTTTTAGTTTTTGGCACATTAGGAGTAGTTATGCAAACTTGGGGAGTATCTATTCTTCGTCGTAAATTTAATGTTGTCAAAATATTATTTTTAGGCTTATTTGTTCGCAGTTTATCATTTATATTAATGCCTGTTTGGCCTAGCATCACTTATTTTGTCGTAGTTAGCATATTATTTGCACTGTTTAACGCCCTAGTCCAACCCATGATTAGTACATTGATTTCTCTCAATGCTCAACCGCAAGATCAGGGAACTGTATTAGGATTAAACGCATCCTATTTAAGTATTTCCAGCGGTATTGGACCAGTGATTGCTGGGATGATAGTTCAACAATCTCAACCCATTACATACAGCTATCCTTTATATCTAGCAGGAGTTTTAACATTTTTGGTGTTAGTGTTAGCCATAGCTACGCGCAAAAGATACAGCACTGCGATTTGATTTGTGAATTTACAGTAGGTTCATTTATTAAATGCACAAGTTGATGGAAATTTTTCATCAACTTAATTAAATTTAAACTTTATTTATATCTGTATCCTTGAAAACAACTGGAAAATCCGGATCTTAACCTTGTTTCTGAAAAATATTGCTAGTCCTGGCAACTTGTCAATAATGTTACTTTCGTGTAATATACATCTTTGGTTGTGAAAATATTTTTACAACGGGGTTTCCAATCATCAATTCAACATTCCGACAATAACCACACCAGGCAAAAATATGCTGTTTTTTTTCAAGTTGATTGATTATTTATTAGCCGCAGTTGCTATCACATCAATTTTCATCATTTATGTTGGTTCTAGTGATCAACAATATATAACTGCTGCATCCGTTGCTTTAAGTGTTGCTCTTGGTTTGTTTATCTTCAATAGACAATCTGTGAAAAATGCTCAAAAGGAATCACAAAAAACTGAGCTTTCCAAAAAAGCTGAACTCTATACCTCTCTATTAAGCAATGGCACTACATTGGACTATAATACAGTTTTACCAGCACGAGCTAAAGCTTTAGAATATTGTCAAGAGTTGATTGATGATTATAAAAGTTCTCGAAATCTCGCCAGAACTCTTTACTATGTTTTGCAAATTTCTACCGTTATTTTGTCAGGTGTCACACCAATTTTAGTGTTGGTGGATAAATTAGAAGCAGGACAAAGCTGGTTAAAATGGCTGCCTGTTATTTGCCCAGCCGTTGCTTCCATTGTTGCTAGTATCGTTACCTCATTTCCTTTTGAAAAAAATTGGATGGCTGCTAACAAAGCCGTTGAATTATTAGAAGCTGAACAGGAAAAGTTTATTTTGGGAATTAGCCCAGCCTATCGTTGTTATGATATTTCCGAAGAAGGTAAACAACAACAAAGAGTAAGTCAGGCAATAGAACTATTTATTAATCAAGTGAATAATATTCACCTCCAAATAGTTCAACCCAGCAGTGATTCAGAACAAGGAAATCAAGAAAAACAAGAGTCACCACAACCTGAAGAATCAACTACAGGACAAAAAGTGGCTGCATAATCTTGGGCGCAGGGACTAATCTAATTGGACGCAGGACCTGCGCCCCTACGGAATTTCTGAAGGATCAAAAATGTCAGTTATCCCTGACATTACGGTTTATAGTAAAAAAATAGTTAGAATAGTGTAGACCCTCTTTTCCAGGGAGTCAACCCACTCGTGATTCTGATTAATTGCAACTTTGTATGAATTTAAATAGCCAGTCTGCCAATTCTTCCGATACATATTCCCAACGTTTGGCAGACATTGTGGGAACAGTGATCGCTTTGATCACCCTCACTTTACCAGTATTTATCATCGCCCACTATTCTTCAGTCAATGTTGAAAACAATCAGCCATCCTTAAGCTATGACCTATCTATTCCTGGAGATTAAAATATACAGCAGAATTTAGGAGTCAAAGCAGAGGATAATGGGCAGGGAGTTTTTTTCTCTGCTTTTTTTTGATCATTTGTGAAATTCACCAAGATTTTTAGCAGGAATCTGGGGGAAGAGATCCACAATGCCTTAGAATCTTACACTGGGAGCGAAAATGGCTGCTACCGCTTATTCACTTTTAGTAAAGGAGTTTTGTTGTGGATTTATCTTTGATTCCTGCCCAACCAAAGCCAGGTGTAATTAATGTCCTGATTGAAATTGCTGGCGGAAGTAAAAATAAATACGAATACGATAAGGATTTACAAGCATTTGCTTTAGATCGGGTTCTCTATTCTTCGGTTAAGTATCCTTATGATTATGGTTTTATCCCTAATACCTTAGCTGATGATGGCGATCCGTTAGATGGTATGGTAATCATGGATGAACCAACATTTCCCGGTTGCGTGATTGCGGCTAGACCAGTTGGTTATTTGGAAATGATTGATGGTGGCGATCGTGATGAAAAAATTCTTTGTGTTCCCGATAAAGATCCGCGCTATGCTCATGTAAAGTCTCTCAAAGACATATCCCCTCACCGACTAGAAGAAATTGCTGAATTTTTCCGTAGTTATAAAAATTTGGAAAAAAAGGTCACGCAAATTCTCGGTTGGCAGGATGTGGATAAGGTAGCTCCCTTGGTGGAAAAGTTCATTCAAGCAGCTAAAGCTAAAGCATAATAGATTATGGGTGATGGTAATGTGAATTACTCATTACCCACTAAACCGATAATTGTGGAATCATCAGTAACAACTTACTGAGTCTAATTCCCAACTATCTTACTGGTTGCAAAAAAAATTTAAACTCAAATGCAGCGCACTCTCTTGTCGGCAAAAATTCATAACTGTACGCTCACAGCAGCAAATATTAACTATGTGGGTAGTATCAGCATTGACGAGGTTCTCCTGAAAAAAGCTGGTATATTCCTCTATGAGCAGGTACAAGTAGTGAATATTGCTAATGGTGAGCGTTTTATTACTTATGCCATACCTGCTCCCGCTAATTCAGGAGCGATTGAATTAAATGGAGCAGCCGCACGTTTAGGTGTAGTTGGCGATCGCTTGATTATCATGACTTACGGGCAGTTTACTATGGAAGAGTTAAAATGTCACTCTCCTACCGTTGTAATTGTGGATGAAAAAAACCAGTTATTAGAAGTGCGACATTATGATGATCTGCTTAGTAAGCTCTAATTTTGTTGAAAATGTCAAATTTTGAGTTGTCCGATTCTCAAATTTATGCTCCTGAACAACTAAGTCCTACCCTTGCTGGTGAATCTGATCTATTTCAGGTGCGATTCTTGTACGTGGTTTGATTCCTACTCCTAGTGGCTCAGAAAGCTGGAGTAAAACGGTTAGTAATCTCCTATCATCATTCTGATGATGATGATTTTCTTGATCATGTTCAAACTGAAATTCAGTCAGTATTCCCTAAAGCATTACTAGCTCGTGAAGGACTTATTTTAAGTATTAATTAATATAACCGCCTAAGAGGTGGGCGGGAAATCGCCAAAATGTGTACAGAAACGTGAAATCGCCCAAAACTGCCATCTTCCTGTTACCAATTCTCTAAACTTAATTCTTCAACTCTCAATAAATCACGATCATTAGAAACTAGAATAAAACCTTTAACAATAGCAGTTGCAGCAATTAAGATATCTTCTGTTTGAATTGGTAATCCTCTTAATCTGAGATTTGCATGAATTTCTGACGCTTTTTCTAAAATCGCTAAATCATCTAATAAAATGATTTGATAATCTTGGCAAAATTCATCAAAATTTTCTAGTTGTTTAGTTGCTTTTACTGCAAACAATCCTCTTTTAACCTCAAAATAAGTAATGCAACTGATACATACTAATTCTCTTTGAGATTTTAATTGTTCTAGTCTTGCCTTAATTTGAAAATTATTTTTCAGTGCGAAGGAAACAATGTTTGTATCTAATAAATAAGTCATTGTCTCTATTTCCGTTTAATTGCTTCATCAAAAATAGCCATTTGTTCGGGTGTTAATTCATTCAAAGTCCCTGCGACTGCTTCTGTCACCATAATACAGCTACAATGTTTTTTTAATTCTTGATCTGACATAGTATTAAATTCTTCAATGGGTAAGTTAGTTTCAAATAATGTGGATAAAAGTTCAACCATCTCTGTAGGATTAAGTTCTTCTTTAAACAAAGGACGTTCTTCCATTAAAATAGCCACAATTTTCTCGATTCTGTTGATCATGGATTCTTGTTGAAGTTCTGTTGATAACATAATATTTCCTCCGAGGAAATGTAAATGATATTCATGGATGTTATTTATTGTAGCATTTTTTAGTTTTGTGATGTTTGTTGATTGTTACAGTGTTAATTTCTGAGGAATAGATTGTGTCATCAATTAAACTTGCCGTTTGTATTAAATTCTTGTATAACTAGAAGTTGAAATTGTCCGTTCTCAAATTTATAACAGAAAGTATCAAGCATCTAGCTGTGTGTTATATTTTTTTTAGTCTGTGTTAACAGGAGGATCTCAATGAGCCTGGTCATTTCCGAAGATATTGTCCAAGCTAGTGGACTATCAGAAAAAGAATTAGTTTTAGAATTGATTATCCTCTTATTTCAAACCCACTTTCCGCACTTCATTTTGTAATACGCGAATATTTCCATAATTTTATTTTTTATCGTTCAATAAAACACATATTTTATCCATCATTTTAGGTATTAATATTGAACAATCTAAGGCTTATTAGGCATAATTCTTGAAAAGATGGATACTACATTGTGAAGTGCGGAATATGGGTTCAAAGGAAAAAAATTAGTATCGGTAAAGCATCTCAACTGGCTAAAATGCCTTTACTACAATTTCAAAATGAATTAGCTATGAGAAACATTAATATTCATTATGATGAAACTGATTTAGATGTTGATTTAAAAAACTTGGGAATTATCTAAAATTTATGATCATAGTTAGCAATACTTCACCTATTACTAATCTATCAGCTATCGGGAAAAATCCAATTAGTAGAACAACTTTATGGATAAATTATCATATCATCAGCCGTTTTTCAAGAATTAACACAATGGGGAGATTCAATACCAGGAGCAAAAGAAGTCAAAACTTATGACTGGATTATTGTAAAACCTGTTAATAATGTTAGTTTAGGACAATCTTTATTATCTCATTAATGCTTGAAACCCAGCTTGAATAAAATGCTTATCAAAAGTTAAAGCTTGAGTAACTTTATTTTGTTTCATTACCACAAAAGAAACACAATCAACTAAACCCCATGATTTATCTTGATGTTGTTTGTATAAATTTAATGCCTCTTCAAATAATTCAGGATTTAACCGGATAACTTCTACTTCATCAGAATTTAAAAAAGTTTCCATTAATTCAACTGCTTCACTTTTATAATTACTCGATAAAGCATTACCAACTTCTAATAAAATTGCATCAGTGGTTATCAAAGGATAATTTTCAAATTTTTGAGCTAATTCTAAAGCTTTGACATGATATTGATCCCGTTTGTTTATTAAGGCTACAATAAACAGCGTATCAACAAAAATTTTATCCCTCACTTGTATCTCTCCCTAAACTAACACTCACTTGAATCGAGAAATCTTCAGGAGCATCAATTTTAATCTTTCGTAATTTGGACATGAGACTAGGTTTTTTAACAGCATTTTCTGCATCGCTTAACTGTTCAATAATCCCATAAACTTGATTAAGTTGTTCTTCTGTTAAATTTTTGAGTTTCTCTTGAATCATTTGTTTTGTAATCATAGTAACTTACCTCAAATAACTATTCTTAAGCACAATTATAGCAAATGACTCTCTAAATTTTCTGATGTTGTACATTGTAGCATTTTTTAGTTTTGTGATGTTTGTTGATTGTTACAGTGTTAATTTCTGAGTCATAGATTGTGTCATCAATTAAATTTGCCGTTTGTATTAAATTCTTGTATAACTGGAGTTCCTGAAGGTGAAGGAGCTACTATTCTGATGTTTAAATCAATTGTTAATTGGTTTTTCTCAAGAGTTATATTTGCTTCCTGTACTAAAAGTTTTATAGATACACCGTCACCTATTTCAGATTCAATAGAAGGCTGGCTTTTATATCCTGCTTCCTCAAGCCATTCAGTAATATTTCTCCAATTTTCTACCTTTTCATCAGATTTATCTACTAAACTTTTCACATACTTATACAAAGTATTGCAAAGGTCTACTTCGACACCTTTAACATTTTTATTCAGCCTCTCCGCTATCTCGGCGGGGCTGTAACCACAAAGTAACCCACGTAAATGTAGTTTCTCAACAGGTGTGAGCCGTTTACCCTTAGCAGATGCGATATCTGTGTATAGAGTTTCTAAATCCCAGTAGTTTGTGGCTTGAGCAAAGCGTTCTTCAGTAGATGCCATTGTCAACATTGTGTACATAAAATTTACTAACCTTATACTAGCCTAACTTCTAATATTGGCTAGTACACACCTAAATTCCGCAATGATAGTCTAGATTTAGACATTTTTAGCATTATTATCATGGTTTCATTTTATCCCGGTCAGAAAGCTAATGAACTAGCTAAGGGCGCTCAAGAACGATATGATCGCGCTTTAGAATGGTTGAAAATTGAGGAAGCAGCAACAAATAAGTTAGCAGAGGAGTATGGTGAACTCCAACTACAGGTGATAAAAGAAACTATTAAGCGTTTTGTAGATTTCGTTGAGCGCACTGGGAGAAAGGCTTCTGAAAGCGAGAGGAGGCTTTTAGAGGGTATGGACTTTTCGGTTCAACAGATTAAAGAATACAAAGCTGCTGCGGTAGGAGCAGAACAATATTTCGGTGCTGGGGCTAAATCCGTAGGAGCAGCAGTAGCAGGTTATGGTGGTGCTATTGGTGTTGCAACTTCAATAGGAGCAGCAAGTACAGGAACAGCGATATCAGGCCTCAGTGGAGCAGCAGCTTGGAATGCAACTTTAGCATGGTTTGGCGGTGGAGCGATCGCTGCTGGTGGCGGTGGTATGGCTTTAGGTACTGTTGTGCTAGGCGGTATTACCATTTTACCAGCTTTAGCGATTGGCAGCTTTTTTGCGGCTAGTGAAGGTGAAAAAGCCATGACAAAAGCGAGAGAGTATGTAGCAAAAGTAAATCAAGCAGTTACAGAAATTAACGCGGCTGAAGAATATTCTCAAGAGGTAAAACGGCGTATTACTGAGTTAAAGGGTGTGTTTGAATCTATTAACACTCATGCTATTCAAAGTCTTAATCAACTTCAATCTCAACCTTTTGATTCAAAGAGAGATGCTGATAAGTTTCGACAAGTAGGAACTCTCATGAAGTCCCTTATAGAAATTTTGAAGACTCCAGTATTAAACAGTGATGGAAAACTTAACCTTGGCTCTGTAACCGTCATAGAAAAATATCGCATTCTACCAGGTAAATAGAAATGACAGTCAAGAAAGTTCATGTAGAAGTATTGGGTGCAGGTGTAGATGCGGCTCACACCTTACGAGCTATTGTTGAAGCCTACACTGAGTACAAAATTGTTGCACAAGAAGAAACGACTAAACGACGTGGTATAGAAGCCTGGGAAAAAGCTACAATTGCGAAGATTCAAGCTGATCGTGATATTCTGATTAACTATCTTGAAAACTCGTTTGATGAACGAGCTAAGAATTTTAGCTTTCTGTTTGAAAAAGTAGATCAGGCAATAGCAAAGGGTGATAATAACCAATTAACTTTAGCTTTGCATTCTATCACAGAAATAGCAAAGTCTAGTCCATTTAAAGATTTTGCTGATTTGAAATCGGTAACAGCAGCCCTTGATGATCCAGATCATGAATGGGTTATCTAATTGAAAAAGACTCTGCGATAGAATTCTAATATTGATAGAAAAATTAGCTTATACACTTATAGACTATGACAATCCGAAAATATCTCACTGAATTCGGCCTTCATATGAGGGCAAGTAATATATATATAGTTCAACAAGATACCCTAGAAATATTGAATGAACTTGAAATATCAGATGAAAATGAGAAATTTCAAATTAATCCTTGTCATATCTACATGATTACTCGTCAACCACGTATAACACTAGACACTGAATCTTCTAAAATTGAAGGACAGTTTATAAAAGGTCGTTTAAAAATTCAGCAAAAAGATACTTATAAATATATAGGATTTGAATATCCTATGCCATCTGATAGTTACGATCTATCTATATATTGTCATTATCCCTATACAGAAATTATTTTAAAAGATGATCAAGGCACTGAGCGTTTTCGATTTACTAGCACTCAACTACTAGCAGACATGATGAAAACTACACAATATTCTGATAACTCAAATACAAGAGAATTTCTAGAACTAATTAGTTTTGAAGTTTTATATATTGGGCAATCATTTGGTAGAGAAGGATCAAGAACAGCATTAGATAGACTTTTGAAACATGAGACTTTACAAAAGATTTATTCTAAATCAATAAATCAATCACCTGATCAAGAAATTTGGTTGTTTCTTTTAAACTTTGAACAAACTAAAATTATAACAATTGATCCTCTGCAAGAATATTACGGTACTTCTTTGGATGACAATAATAGGCATCTTGAAAAAGCATTTTTGGAAGAAATATCAGAAGATCAAAAAATAAATTTTACAGAAGCTGCACTCATTCGATATTTTCAACCTGAATATAACAAGATTTACAAAATAAATTTTCCTAGCTCTGAGCATAAAACCTACTCTGAATGCTATGAATTAGATATAAATACAATTTCATTTGAGATTGAAACTCAAAGAACTGGTTGTATAATAAAATCCACACAAGTACCTCCCAAATGGGTTCATTTAGCAGAGTTTCCCTTACATTCTTCAGAAGAACGCAAGAGTATGTTAGACCTAAAGATATTAGAAAAGCAAGATAATGAACTCAGTAATCCATAACCTAAATAGTAATTTACCAAATTATCGTTTAAACTTTTCACTATAAATGAACCCTTTTACTTTATTCATTTGATCAACTATATCCTCTCTTCTCCATTGTCTCAGTAAAGTAGCCTGTATTCTGGGATTGGAGTAGAGACTGGGAATAAGTAATTGTCGCTTTTATCTATATAAACACATCTATATAAAAAATCTCCCATAAATCATGCAAAAACCGCAATCATTATATCCGGTTTTTGCATGATTACTCAAATTTAGTAACCTACTATACGAATTGTTATGAAAAATCACACTAACGTAACAATATCGGAACTGTCACACCACCAACCAGGAAACTAATATCAGTTATTTCCCCAACGTGGCAAGTACAGAACCGATAAGAACACGGATACACAGTTAATTAAGTCCTGTTCCCAAAAAAAGCCCATGATAGAAACAGCAACTACCACAGACAAACTAAATAAATTCGAGAAATTCAAAGCCGAAAAAGACGGACTTGCAGTTAAAAACGAAATAGAGAATTTTGCCCAAATCGGTTGGGAAGCAATGGACGAAAACGACCTTAACCATCGCCTAAAATGGTTAGGTGTATTTTTCCGTCCTGTGACTCCCGGTAAATTCATGATGCGGATGCGTTTACCTAACGGTATTCTCAACAGCAGTCAATTGTCAGCTTTAGCAGAAGTGGTACAGCGTTACGGTGAAAATGGCAGCGCCGATATTACCACCAGACAGAATATACAACTACGCGGGATCAACTTTGAAGATATCCCCGATATCTTTAATAAATTTCACAAAGTCGGATTAACTACTATCCAATCCGGCATGGATAACGTTCGTAATATTACAGGTGATCCTGTAGCGGGTTTGGATGCAGATGAGTTTTATGATACCAGAGAATTAGTCCAGCAAGTCCAGGATATGCTGACTAACAACGGTGAAGGTAATCCAGAATTTAGCAATCTTCCCCGGAAATTTAATATTGCAATTACCGGAGGCAGAGATAATTCAGTTCACGCAGAAATTAACGATTTAGCCTTTATTCCCGCTTTTTGGGGAAATGAAGATGAAACCCCAATCTTTGGTTTTAACGTCATTGTCGGCGGCTTATTTTCTGCAAAACGTTGTGAAGCAGCCATTCCTTTAAATGTTTGGGTATCTCCCGCCGAAGTTGTATCATTATGCAAAGTCATTGTCGAGATTTTCCGAGATCATGGCTTACGCGCAAATAGACTAAAAGCCCGGTTAATGTGGTTACTTGATGAATGGGGGATAGAAAAATTCCGCGCAGAAGTAGAAAAGCGAGTTGGAAAATCATTATTATCCGCAGCAGCAAAAGATGAAATTGACTGGGAAAAACGGGATCATGTGGGCATATATAAACAAAAACAACCTGGATTTAACTACGCAGGTTTAAATATTCCCGTGGGAAGATTGTCTGCTGATGATATGTTTGAAATTGCCCGATTGTCCGAAGTTTATGGAAGTGGAGAAATCCGGTTTACCGTTGAACAAAATATCATTATCCCGAATATTCCTGATTCCAGTTTAACAGCATTTTTCACAGAATCAGTATTAGAGAAATTTTCAGTTAATCCTGGTTTATTGATGCGATCGCTAGTATCATGTACAGGCGCACAATTTTGCAACTTTGCCTTAATAGAAACCAAAAATCGCGCCCTATCAATGATTAAATCATTGGAATCTGAACTAACTTTATCACGTCCCGTGCGAATCCATTGGACAGGATGCCCTAACTCCTGTGGACAGCCCCAAGTAGCCGATATTGGCTTAATGGGAACTAAAGTGCGTAAAAATGGCAAAATGTTGGAAGGTGTAGACATTTACATGGGTGGAACAGTGGGGAAAGACGCACATTTAGGAACCTGTGTGCAAAAAAGTATTCCCTGCGAAGACTTACAACCCCTATTAAGAGAAATACTAATTACCAAATTTGGGGCAAAATTGCGAGAACCAGCAATAATTTAACCTCAATAACTAGACATCAAATCATCCGCGTTTATCTGCGTTTATCCGCGTTTGATAAATCATTAATTTAGGCAATTTCATAATTGTCCTTGGATTTTTATATCCAATTTTTCAGAAATTCAATTATTTTGTGAGAGAAAAGAAATGTTAAAAGGATTATTTTCATTCCAAGGACGCTATCGCATACTACATCAAACATGGTTTGCATTTTTCCTAACCTTTGTTTGTTGGTTTAACTTTGCCCCCTTCGCTACCACAATTGGAAAAGAATTACATTTACTTCCTGAACAAATTAAAACATTAGGAATTTGTAACCTAGCATTAACAATTCCCGCTCGTCTAATTATTGGGATGTTATTGGATAAATTCGGGCCAAGAATTACCTATTCCCTCTTATTAATGTTTGCAGTTGTTCCTTGTTTAGCAACAGCATTAGCCCAAGACTTTAACCAACTAGTTATTAGTCGCTTATTAATGGGAATAGTCGGTTCTGGATTTGTGGTAGGAATCCGCATGGTAGCCGAATGGTTTCCTCCCAAAGAAATGGGAATTGCTCAAGGTATTTATGGCGGTTGGGGTAACTTTGGAGCATTTGGAGCAGAATTTGCTTTACCAACAATTGCAATTGCAACTAGCGTTTTAAGTGGTAGTGGTTCTAACTGGAGATTAACAATTGCATTAACAGGAATTGTTACCGCAATTTACGGACTATTCTACTTTAAAAGCGTTGAAGATACACCCATTGGTAAAGTTTATCAAAAACCCAATAAAAATGGTTCTTTAGAAGTAACATCAGTCAAAAGCTTTTGGGCGTTGATTGTTTCCAACCTTGGTTTAATATTCGCATTGGGTTTATTAGCTTGGAGACTAGAACAAAAGAAAATTCATTTCCTCACACTCAGCCAAATGTATATAGTTTGGATTGTATTAGCAGGATTATTTGCTTACCAAAGTTACCAAGCTTATCAAGTTAATCACGAATTACTAACAGGAAAAAAAACCTACCCAGCAAATCAACGTTATCAATTTGGTCAAGTAGCATTATTAGAATTTACCTACATTACCAACTTTGGTTCAGAACTTGCAGCCGTTTCCATGCTCCCAGCATTCTTTGAAAAAACCTTTGGTTTAGAACATATTGTCGCCGGCATGATTGCATCTATTTATCCCTTTCTTAACTTAGTTTCTCGTCCCAGTGGTGGTTTAATTTCCGATAAATTAGGTTCGCGTAAATGGACAATGACAATAGTTTCTGCGGGGATTGCAATAGGTTATTTAATGGCACATTTCATTAACAAAGATTGGCCTATCCCCCTCGCAATTGCTGTCACCATGTTCGCTGCTTACTTTGCTCAAGCTGGTTGTGGTGCAACCTACGGAATAGTGCCATTAATCAAAAAAGAAGCAACCGGACAAATAGCCGGAAACGTCGGTGCTTACGGCAACTTTGGCGGCGTAGTTTATCTGACAATCTTCAGTTTAACAGACGCATCAACCCTATTTGCAACAATGGGAATAGCCGCCATGATTTGCGCCTTTATGTGTGGATTCTTCCTCAAAGAACCAAAAAATTCATTTGCATCTGATAATGAAAATGAAGGAGAAATAATTAATCATCAATCTGTTTTAATAGAAGAATAATTATCTCACGCAAAGGCGCAAAGGTAAGAAGATAAAAACTAGAAATTAAAAATATTTCTCCTCTTATGAAATTATCTCTGTGTCCTCTGTGCCTCTGTGGTTCGTTTATCATAACTTTGCGCCTTTGCTCCTTAGCGTCTACCCTGCGGGATCTCTAAGAGAGATTGCGCGAAATAACTTTTTAAACCTGCAAATATTATGACAGAATTTACCAAAACACTTTGTCCTTATTGCGGGGTTGGTTGTGGTTTAGAAGTTTCTGCACCAGCCCAACATGGAAAAGCCACAAATCGAGATAGTGAAGGAATTCCTATTTGGCGAGTTAGGGGTGATAAATCCCATCCTTCTAGTCAAGGAATGGTATGTGTTAAAGGTGCAACTATTGCTGAATCTTTGGATAAAAGTAGATTACATTATCCCATGGTGCGCGATTCTTTAGATGCAGAATTTCGGCGTGTGAGTTGGAATGAAGCTTTTGATATTATTACCCACCGGATTCAAAGATTGAGATTGAATCAAGCCACAGATTCTATCTGTATGTATGGTTCTGGACAATTTCAAACAGAAGATTATTATATTGCTCAAAAGTTACTTAAAGGTTGTTTAGGAACTAATAATTTCGATGCTAATTCCCGGTTGTGTATGTCTAGTGCGGTATCTGGGTATATTCAAAGTTTTGGTGCTGATGGTCCTCCTTGCTGTTACGATGATTTAGAATTAACTGATTGTGCTTTTTTAATTGGTACAAATACAGCAGAATGTCATCCCATTATTTTTAATAAGTTAGCAAAATATCATAAAAAAAATCGCCATGTTAAAATGGTTGTGGTTGATCCTCGCCGCACTCCTACAGCCGAAGCCGCAGATTTACATTTAGCTATTCGTCCAGGTACAGATATTGATTTGTTAAATGGTATTGCCTATTTATTAATGAAATGGAATTATATAGATACAGTTTTTATTGATGATTGTACTAGCAATTTTCCGGCTTATGCTGAGGTGATTCGGCATTATTCACCGGAAGTTGTGGCGAGTCGTTGTGGTATTAGTATTGAAGATTTAGAAACCGCTGCTAAATATTGGGGAAAAGCAAAATCTGTACTTTCTTTATGGTCAATGGGTGTTAATCAATCTTCAGAAGGTACGGCTAAAGTTAGAACTATTATTAATTTACATTTAATGACGGGACAAATCGGTAAACCTGGTGCAGGTCCTTTTTCTTTGACTGGTCAACCTAATGCTATGGGTGGCAGAGAAGCGGGAGGGTTAGCCCATTTATTACCGGGTTATCGGTTGGTAAAAAATGCCCAACATCGCGCAGAAGTTGAGGATTTTTGGGGTTTGGAAAGAGGACAAATTTCCCGTGTTCCTGGTTTAACTGCTTGGGAAATGATCACTGGTTTAGAAACTGGAAATGTGGGTTTATTGTGGATTGCTGCCACTAATCCGGCTGTGAGTATGCCCGATTTAGAAAGAACTAAAAAGGCGTTGTTAAAATCTCCTTTTACTATCTATCAAGATGCTTATTACCCTACGGAAACATCAGCTTATGCTCATGTTTTGTTACCGGGGGCGCAGTGGGGTGAAAAAACTGGGATTATGACGAATTCGGAAAGAATGGTAACGCTATGTTCGGCTTTTCGTGAACCACCCAGAGAAGCAAAACCTGATTGGGAAATTTTTGCGGAAGTGGGAAAAAGATTAGGTTTTACTGATAAATTTACTTTTAATAATTCTGCGGAAGTTTATCAGGAATTTGTCCAATTAACTCGTCAGCGTCCTTGTGATATGTCGGGTTTAAGTCATGGGTTTTTAGCCGCACAAGGTCCAACTCATTGGCCTTATGCACAGGGTAGTAATTCAGAAACTAAGCGTCTATATACTAATTTGCGATTTCATACAAATGATGGACGCGCTAAGTTTGGTGCATATTATTCTAAAGGACTTGCTGAACCACCTGATGAAAATTATCCTTTTATATTAACCACTGGTAGATTATATGGGCATTGGCATACACAAACACGAACTGGCAGAATTGAGAAAATTCGCAAACTGCACCCGCAACCGTTTATTGAGATTCATCCCCGTGATGCTGCTGCTTTGGGTATTATTGATAATCAGTGGTTAGAGGTGCGATCGCGTCGTGGTACAACTAAGTTTCCAGCTAAAGTTACAAAAGCTATTTCTCCCGGTACTGTCTTTGTCCCTATGCACTGGGGTAAACTGTGGGCAGATGATGCGGAAGCTAACGCTCTTACCCATTCAGAAGCTTGTCCTGATTCACTCCAACCGGAATTAAAAGCCTGTGCTGTGCAGTTAGTTCCAATTCTTGTAGAATCTACGGTTAAAAATTATCAACTTCAGTCTTCTCAGTGGTAAGCTTTTGTCTGAATCAGGATGTCCAGGATTAAAGGATAAACAGGATAAATAGGGTGAGAACAAAAACTTTATCACCAATTACCGATTAAAATCTTTGCAGCAAAGTATTAATTTGTTGCAGTTTAGCTGCTAATACACCACTGCTGATTAGTTCGGTGGCTGTGTCTATACCAGCTTGCATATCTGAACAAATACCAGTGCGCCATAGATAAAAACCACCATTCCATAGGGCTGTTTGGCTGAGTTCGCTGGTTTTTCCCGTTAAAATCCCCTGCATTTCCTTAATGAGTTCTTCTGTGGTAGTTAGGGGAACGTTTTTAGTGATAAAGCCATATTCACGGGGTGCGAGTTGTAGCCGGGTTAATACTTCTGGGTTTGATGAAGATAAGCCAATGATAGCTGTGCGATCGCGTGGTAAGTCACAACTACCCTCTAAACCCTTGATAAAAGTGTATTTATTCACCCCACGTAATCCCAAAGCAGTCTGAAACATTCCTTCTGTGGGTGGATGAACAAAACCGGCAATAATGTGAGCATCACTCGTATATGGACACCAAATCAACTCCATTGTGGCTAACGGTGGACGTTTACCCAATTGCTCACGGTATTCCCACAAAGTTTGATTTAAAGGAAAATGCTTAGGTGTATAAATAAAACCAATTCCTGTTTGTTCAAAAACCTGCTGGGTTTGTTCGAGTGATAAACCAGTCCAATCTATTCCTAAACCTTGCCAAATCTCGATTAAAGGTAAACCATATTTTGTGGGTAAGCGGTTTCCTCCGTGCATAATTACAGGTTGTCCCGCAGCAGCTAATAATAAAGCCGTAATTATATTAATTGGTGCAGTGCGGGTTCTGCCATCATAGGGTATACCCAAAACAATCACAGGTTGGGCTACTGGTAGCAATTTGGGTCCGATTTCATAGTAACTGTCTAACATCCCTGCTAATTCTTCACCTGTGGGACGTTTAATGCGGTGAGCAATTAAAAATGCGCCAATTTGCGCTGGTGTGGCTTCACCTAATAACATCATTTTTGTTGCAGTAGCGGCTTCAGCACGAGTTAAATTATCTGATGTGTGAGTTCCACTACCTACTTTTTGAATAAATTCTCTAAATTTATTAGTCATTTGTTAGTTGTCAGTTGTCAGTGGAAAAAGGTAATAGTTTATTTTTAATTTTTTATTTCCGGAATATTATCTTTGACAAGTTGCCAAAAATATTTAATAGGGGGAATGTGAAGACGATCTTGGGTTGTTACCATCACTACCCGACGAGTTAGACTAGAATTGTCAGCTAAATTACTATTGTCGGCTAGGGGACGAACTGCCAGGGTGGGATCATGTCTGGCTTCTATTAATGCTGATTGGGGAAGTAAGGCAATGAGTTCTCCTTGACGAACTACTCCCCGAAAGGCATCTAGGGTGTTTACTTCTAAAGCTGCTTTGAGTGTAGCTTTCATCTGTTCAAATTTATCTTGAATCAGACGTTGCATTCCATAACCATCTTTAAATACTACTTGGGGATAACGAATTAACTCTAACCAGGGGATAGATTCATATTCAGATAGGGGATGATTTGCTGCGATGAGGACTTCTATGGGTTCTTCATATAGCAATTCTACGGCCATTTCTTTGCCGGTGATTAAAAAGCGATTGTGCATTACAATTGCTAAGTCTACTAAACCATCTTTGAGGACTTTCAGAGAGCGATCGCTTCCTAATGATGTGACTCGCAATTGCACCTCTGGATAATGATGACAAAATTTTTGTAACACTGGTGGTAGGTAAGAAGCACAGACTGAATGAATCGCTGCAATACATAGTTCTGGTTGCTTTCCCCCGATTAAATCTGTTAATTCCTGTGTAGCGGATTCCCATTCCTGGCAGATTTTATGCACACGAGGAAGTAAGCGTTCACCTCCTAAGGTTAATTTGGCATGGGTGCTGCGATGAAATAATTCTATGCCCAAATCTGCTTCTAATGCCTGAATTTGCCGACTAATAGTTGATTGAGTCACACCACATTGTTTAGCTGCTTGTTGAAAGCTACCTGTTTGAATGATCGCTAAAAAGGCTTGCAACTGCTCTAGACGCATTTTAATAGAACCTAAGTATAAATGAATAACTCTTATTAATTTAACGGGTTATCTGTATAATTTTAATTTAATTTAATTTGTTGTCCAGCATTTAACTTACATAATCACATTAGCAAAAATACTTGTGCATACTGAATTGATGCGTTATATAACAACTGATATAACAAGGAATAGGGAATAAAGTCAGAAAATTATTTCCCTCTGCCTCTTTCCTCCTGATTCCTGCTATGAGGTACATATCCAGCGGGCAAGATGCCCGCACTACAAGAGTTTCATAATTCAAGTTTGTACCTCATTAGAGCAAAATCTGCTGTATGATGACAGCCTGGAGAGTGTCAAGTTGCTTTAACTAAGATAGAACCACCTTCAATTTTAGCTTGGTAAGTTTTCAGCGGTTTTTTAGCAGGACCTCCTTGTGCTTTACCATCAGGAGCAAATTTTGCACCATGACAGGGACAGACAAATTTACTTTGTTTTGCGTTCCAATCAATGGTACAACCTTGATGAGTACAGGTAGGATTAACCGCAATCAGATTTTTTGCGGCTTTAGATGTGCCAACTACTAATACTGCGCCAATGGTTGAATCTTCTACTAATAGTTGCCCAGTTTTGTCTAATTGTGCCACAGTACCAACTTTTTGCCAGCCTTTCGTGGCAGCATTAGCAGATGTACTCGTTTCGGGAGAACAGGCTGCAATTGCGACAGGTAAGGAACTCGCTAAACAACCTAATCCTACCCAATTTATAAAGTCACGACGTTTCATATTTGCTGGTAATCAATATGTGATTTTTTACTAATATCTATTATTACTGGCAATGTTGGATAATGTCATTATTTAATTATTGATTTGTGCTGATGGAATTGAGGGCGCATACCCTGCAACTCTACGGTTTTTGTGAGTTTAAATCATTGTTTTTGCTAAGAAGAGTTTATCAAAGGAGCAATTTAAATTATTATTAAAACACATTGACTCCGTTAGGAATGTGCTATTATAACCTCGTATAAATAACAGTAGTCAAACCACATAAATTCATGGATATTGCTGTAATCGTTAAGTTTCTCGCTCCCTGTATGCCTTTTTTGCTGACTATGGGTAATAAAGCCGCAGAAGGTGCTTCCCAGAAAGTCGGTGAGGATGTTTGGAATAGGGCTAAAGCGATTTGGGATAAGTTATGGCCGAAGGTAGAAGCCAAGGAAGAAGCTAAAAAAGCTGCTACGAAGGCTCAACAAAACCCAGATGATGATGATTTACAAGCAGCTTTCCGGGTACAAATGAGGGAGATTTTAGAAGCAGATACAGCGCTCGCTGAAGAAATTGCTAACTTAAAACTATGGTTAAATAATCAAAATATTTCTTTGATTGGCATTGAAGGCATTGGTGGAACTGGTAAATCAATGTTGGCGGCGAAAATCTATGAAGATGAAACTATAACGGGTTTTAGAAAACGTTTTTGGGCTGATGTTGGTTATGGGGCAATTTTTACTGATGTGGCTACTCAAGTTTTACAAAAATTTGGTTATAAAGTCCCAAATCAAGAAATAGAGTTAGTACAAACTTTGGTAAAATGTTTGCAATCAGGTGAATATTTATTGATTATTGATAACTTAGAAAGTCTCTTACAAATAGATGGAATTTGGGGAAGTCAATTCTATGAAGACTTTTTTAAAACTTGGGTAGAATGTGGAGGTAAAAGTA
Source organism: Anabaena sp. AL09 (assembly GCF_001672255.1). Classification (NCBI taxonomy): domain Bacteria; kingdom Bacillati; phylum Cyanobacteriota; class Cyanophyceae; order Nostocales; family Nostocaceae; genus Anabaena; species Anabaena sp. AL09. Next base: position 38,000 of record NZ_LJOQ01000089.1, on the reverse strand, counting down.
AAGTAATTGTCACCACTAGGGAAAGACCAGAATTACCGAAAAGATGGGAATGGCTACCCTTATCAGGTTTAAAAATAGAAGATGGGGTAGCACTATTAACAGCTTTAGGTATTCAAGGAAATTTAGAGGAATTTGTCAAATTAGTAGACGGTTATCCCTTGCTGTTGCAATTTGTGGCAGATTTATTAAAGGAAGAATATCCCCAAGACCCAAATTTAAAAAGATTGGAAAGTTTAGGTTTGGGGAATTTGCAGCAATTATTGACGGATAAAAAAGTAGTTGGCCAGCACCGTCGGGAAAATGTGGCGATGGTGTTGGTATTAGATACCAGTTTTGGGCGTTTGAGTGAGTTGCAAAAGTCTCTATTACAAAATATTAGTGTTTATCGTGGTGCGGTAAATAGTAAAGCTGCGGTATCTGTATGTTTAGGAAGTTCAGAAACAGAGATTGAGAGGGAATTAAGAAATCTTGTCAAGCGTTCTTTTTTATCAGAAAAACTGATTGATGATTACAGATGGTTTGAGTTTCAGCCTGTGGTGTGGGAATATGTGAGATATAATGCAGGTGATCAGACAGAAGCACATCAAAAAGCTATTAATTATTATCTTTTAAATGTTAAACAAAAACCTTGGCAGACGAAAGAAGATATCAAGGAATATTTAGAAATTTTCTATCACTGGTATCAATTGCAAGATTATGATTCAGCATTTGAGGTGATTAGGCATTGTGATGATTTTTTGACTTTGGGGGGTTATTATGCCAACCAAGTGGAATTATATGGGCAGTTGGTAAATAAATGGTCGGAAATTGATGATAGAGAAAATTGGAATTATCAGGCTTCTCTCACTTCATTAGGCAATGCTTACAAGTCCCTGGGACAGTACGAAAGGGCGATCGCATTCCACCAGCAGTCTTTGGATATAGCTAAGGAGATAGGGGATATTCAGGGGGAAAGTAATTCCTTAAACAATTTAGGCAATGCTTACGAGTCCCTGGGACAGTACGAAAGGGCGATCGCTTTCTACCAGCAGTCTTTGGATATAGCTAAGGAGATAGGGTATNNNCGACTCCCTGGGACAGTACCAAAGGGCGATCGCTTTCCACCAGCAGTCTTTGGATATAGCTAAGGAGATAGGGTATATTCAGGGGGAAAGTGTTTCCTTAATCGGTTTAGGCAATGCTTACGGCTCCCTGGGACAGTACGAAAGGGCGATCGCTTTCTACCAGCAGTCTTTGCAGATAAAAAGGGAAATTGGCGATCGTGATGGTGAAGCCCTATGTCTACAAAATTTGGGTGTTGCTTATGGTAAGTGTGGCAAAATTAAAGAAGCATATTCAGCATCTTATCAAGCCCAAGTAATTCGCCAAGAACTTGGAGTTTCAATGTTTTATCCCCAGTGGATGAAATCATTAATAAATTTCGCTCAACGTGGTTATTTGCAATTAATTTTGTGTTTTATTTTTGGGTTGATAGCTTTTCCTTTTGCTTTAGTGTGGATTGTTATAATGTATTTATGGCTCTGGCTACGCGGTTCATTTCGGCGATGACATAAACTGTAAACATATATGATAGAAATTTAATGTAAATTCAAAGTTGTAAAATCCAATGTATGACAACATCTGTAAATATCTCGCCGAAAACTTCCAAGCAGACTTAGCCACATGGTTACTTGGTTCACCAGTTGAATTAACAGAACTGAGTCCAACAGAATTATCAAATGAACCAATTCGCGCTGATGCGTTAATTTTATTACAATCAGAGAACTTAATATTACATATTGAGTTTCAGACCGATGGTAATAAAAATATACCCTTTCGGATGTTAGATTATCGAGTTAGAGGTTATCGGCGTTTTCCTGACAAAGAGATGCGCCAAGTAGTGATTTATTTGAGAAAAACAGATTCTGAATTAGTCCATGAGAATAGTTTCAGATTAAACAAAACCCACCATGAGTTTGAAGTAATCCGTCTATGGGAACAACCAACAGAACAATTTATGACCGCGCCCGGTTTATTACCATTTGCCGTGCTAAGTCAGACAGAAGATCCTACAATGGTATTGAGCCAGGTAGCACAAGCAGTCGAAAAAATTAAAGATCAACAACAACAAAGGGATATAGCTGCTGCCAGCAGTATTTTAGCCGGGTTGGTGTTAAATAGAAATGTAATCAAGAAAATTTTCAGGAGTGAGATTATGCGCGAATCAGTAATTTATCAAGACATCCTCGAAGAAGGTGAAGCTAAAGGTGAAGCCAAAGGTAGGGCTGAAGGCAAGGCTGAAACAACAAGAAAATTGGCTATAAATTTATTACGAATTGGTATGAATTTAGAGCAAATTGCTGAAGTTACCGAATTATCTGTTGAAGAAGTTCAAGCTTTACAACAAGAAATTCAATCATTGTAAAACTGAGTATTTGTAGTGATTTTTCAGTAAAGAGTGCGATTCCTACGGAGCGCTTCGCTATCGCTCTCCGTAGGAATTATGTATACCTCACAACCAACGAAGATGAGCGATCGCCCCTTGATTTAAAAAACTCTGCTATGATGTAATAACTATATCAATTCAAAACAACTAAAATCATGCAAAAAATAGAAATTGAACTTGATCAAGAAACTTTTAACAAAATAGAACAATTGACACAAACACATCATTGTGAAGTTTCCGATTTAATCAAAGCAATGATTGAGCAATTAACTAAACCAGAAATTATCAACAATTCATTTATTGGTGAATGGTCTAATGATGCTGAATTAGTAGATAAAATGGTTGAAGATATTTTACAATATAGAAATTCATAGAAATTGGTGAATAATATATCAAAAAAGGAGACTTGACACTATGTTACAAAATACCTATCAACTTCCCTTAACATTTGAGCAAATTCTAACTTTAGTTAAACAACTTTCTAATTCCGAAAAATTATTACTTAGTAAAGAGTTAGAAAAAGAAACATTGAATAATGAATTAACAGAGTTATTAGAAATATTTCAAACTGATGAATTGTCATTAGAAGAAATTACAGAAGAAGTTGAAATTGTCCGTTCTCAAATTTATAACAGAAAGGATCAAATATCTACCTGTGTGCTATAATTTTTCTAGTCTGTGTTAACGGGAGGATATCAATGAGCTTAGTCATTTCCGAAGATATTGTTCAAGCAAGTGGATTATCGGAAAAAGAATTAGTTTTAGAGTTGATTATTCTATTATTTGAAAGAAAAAAAATTAGTATCGGTAAAGCATCCCAACTTGCTAAAATGCCTTTATTGCAATTTCAAAATGAATTAGCCATCAGAAACATTAATATTCATTATGATGAAACTGATTTAGACGTTGATTTAAAAAACTTGGGAATTATCTAAAATTTATGATCATAGTTAGCAATACTTCACCTATTACTAATCTATCAGCTATAGGAAAAATCCAATTATTAGAACAACTTTATGGAGAAATTATCATATCATCAGCCGTTTTTCAAGAATTGACGCAATGGGGAGATTCAATCCCAGGAGCAAAAGAAGTAAAAACTTATGACTGGATTATTGTAAAACCTGTTAATAATATTAGTTTAGTACAATCTTTAAAAAACAAATTGGATGAAGGAGAATCTTCAGTAATAGCTTTAGCATTAGAATTAAATGCAGATTGGTTAATTATAGATGAACAATTAGGCAGACAAACAGCAACAGAATATAACTTGAAGATAACAGGTATTCTAGGAATTTTAATTGAGGCAAAACGTCAGAAATTAATTCCATTAGTTAAACCTATTCTTGATGATTTAATCAATACAGCTAAATTTTGGGTTAATCCCTCTCTTTATAATCGTATTTTATCAATTGTTGGTGAATGATAATAGGTAACAGGTAAAAACCAATTACCAATTACCAATTACCTATTACCTATTACCTATTCGCTAAATATTGATACATCTCCCATCTTGCATTAACTTCTGCTTGCGCTTGTTCTAGCAACAACTTCGCCACCTCTGGTTTACTCTTCGTCAACATCTTAAACCGATTCTCTTGATACATTGACTTTTCCACCGATTCAGAAGGCGCTTTCATATCCAATTGTAGGGGGTTCTTACCCTCATTTTGTAATGCCGGATTATAGCGATATAACAACCATCTTCCTGAGTCTACTAACGCCTTTTGTTGTTGTAAACCAGTGGTCATATCAATACCGTGAGCAATACAATGACTGTAGGCAATTATGATTGATGGACCATCAAAAGCTTCCGCTTCTAAAAATGCTTTGAGTGTATGTTCATCCTTCGCACCTAACGCCACACTCGCCACATAAACATTACCATAAGTCATCGCCATTAAACCCAAATCTTTCTTAGGTGCAGGTTTTCCACCAGTCGCATATTTAGCAACTGCGGCTTTGGGAGTGGCTTTAGAAGATTGTCCTCCAGTGTTAGAATAAACTTCTGTATCCATGACCAAAATATTGACATTGCGACCTGTAGAAATCACATGATCAATCCCACCAAAATCTATATCATACGCCCAACCATCACCCCCAACTATCCACACACTTTTCTTAACTAAATAATCAGCGAGGGATTTGAGATTTTCAAACGCAGATAAACGCTGATTAACGCGGATATTTTTTGATTCTATCTGCGTGTATCTGTGTTCATCTGCGTTTAAAATTTCTTGGAGTTTGTGTTTGAGAATGACAATTCTTTCCCGTTGGTCCCAAATATCAGCTTCGGTTTTTTGTTCAGCTTTGAGAATGGCATTAACTAAATTATCGCCAATTTCATTACTTAATTGTGACAATAATTCGGCAGCAAATTCCGCTTGTTTGTCTATAGATAAACGATAACCAAAACCGAATTCGGCGTTATCTTCAAATAAACTATTAGACCATGCTGGACCTCTTCCTTCTGCGTTTTGACTCCAAGGTGTTGTGGGGAGATTTCCCCCATAAATGGAAGAACAGCCGGTGGCGTTGGCAACGAGTGAGCGATCGCCAAACAATTGTGTTAATAATTTAAGGTAGGGTGTTTCTCCACAACCAGCACAAGCACCAGAAAATTCAAACAACGGTTCTTGTAATTGCTGCTGACGAATTTGGCTTACTTTCAAAGTTTTCCGGTCAGGATTTGGTAAATTCAAAAAGAAATTCCAATTTTCCCGTTCTTGTTCCCGCAACGGTAATTGCGGACTCATATTAATCGCCTTGCGGGTGGGTTCTGCTTTGTTTTTGGCAGGACAGACGCTAACACAAATTTCACAGCCTGTACAGTCTTCTGGCGCTACCTGAATGGTGAATTTCTGGTTAGCAAAGTTCTTGTCTTTGCTGTTAGTGGATTTAAAAGTTATCGGTGCGTTGACTAACTCACTGGGTTGATAAGCTTTAGCGCGAATAGCAGCGTGAGGACAAACCATCACACATTTACCACATTGAACGCAGACATCACCATCCCAAACGGGTATTTCTTCTGCAACGTTGCGTTTTTCCCATTTTGCAGTGCCACTGGGGAAAGTTCCGTCAGCAGGTAAAGCACTCACAGGTAAATCATCACCTTCCCAGACCATGATTTTGCTAAGAACATTCTCGATAAATTTGGGTTTGGTAATTGCTAATTGCGTTTCTTCCCTATTACCTCTTACTAATGACCTATTACCGACTTCATGGAGATTTTCTAGAGTGTTGTCTACCGCTTTTAAATTCATGTTGACAACTTCTGCGCCTTTTTTACCATAGGTTTTTTCTATGGCTTGTTTGATTTTAGCAATTGCTGCTTTTTCTGGTAATACTCCTGCTAAAGCAAAGAAACACACCTGCATGATAGTATTAATTCTGTGTCCCATACCACTATTTTTAGCTACTTGACTAGCGTTAATAGCGTAAATTTTCAGATTTTTGTCAATAATCTGCTGTTGGACTTTTGGGGGTAGATTTTCCCAAACATGATCAGCATCATAAGGACTATTTAACAGCAAAGTCGCCCCTGGTGCAGCAGCTTTTAAAATATCAATACTTTCCACAAATCCCCAATGGTGACAACCGATAAAATTAGCTTTGTCTATGAGGTACGTTGAGCGAATTTTTCCAGTTCCAAAACGCAGATGAGAAACTGTCATTGAACCGGATTTTTTGGAATCATAAACAAAGTAACCTTGGGCGTTATTTTCTGTGCCTTCACCGATGATTTTGATCGAGTTCTTATTTGCACCAACTGTACCGTCTGAACCCAAACCATAGAACATGGCGCGAACTACATAATCTGGTTCTGTGGAGAAATTGGGGTCAAAATTCAAAGAAGTGAAAGTGACATCATCATTAATCCCAATTGTGAAATGATTTTTGGGTTTAATTTGAGTGAGATTATCAAATACACTCTTCACCATTGCGGGAGTAAATTCTTTAGAAGACAGTCCATATCTTCCCCCAACAATTTTCGGGAATGTGGTTTTTTTCCAGCCTTCATAAATGGCTGTCACCACATCTAAATATAAAGGTTCTCCTGCGCTTCCGGCTTCTTTGGTTCTATCAAGAACGGCAATAGATTTAACACTATTTGGTAATGCTTCTATAAATCTGTGAACATCAAAAGGACGGAAAAGCCGCACTTTGATAACTCCGACTTTTTCCCCTTGGTTGTTGAGATAATCCACTGTTTCATGAACAGTTTCACAACCAGAACCCATAATCACAATTACTCTTTCTGCGTTAGTGCTTCCATGATATTCATAAAGTTTGTAATATCTGCCTGTGCGTTCTCCAAATTTGTCCATAATTTTTTGGACAATATCAGCACAAACATTGTAATAAGGATTTGCACCTTCACGCGATTGGAAATAAACATCAGGATTTTGTGCCGTTCCTCGTAATACTGGATTATCTGGAGTTAAGCAGCGTTGACGATGTGCAGATATTGATTCTACAGAAATAAGTTCCTGTAAATCTTCATCAGATAATAATTCAACTTTCTGCACTTCATGGGAAGTTCTAAACCCATCAAAAAAGTGCATAAATGGTATTCTTGCTTCTAATGTTGCTGCATGAGAAATCAGTGCAAAATCATGACTCTCCTGTACAGAAGCGGAACATAAAAAAGCGAAACCAGTCGCTCTTGCAGCCATGACATCACTATGATCACCGAAAATAGATAACGCATGGGTAGCTAAAGAACGAGCAGAAACATGAAGTACGAAACTGGTTAATTCTCCGGCAATTTTGTACAAGTTAGGAATCATTAATAATAATCCCTGAGAAGCGGTGAAAGTTGTACTTAATGCCCCCGTTTGTAATGCCCCATGGACAGCAGCAGCAGCCCCTCCTTCGCTTTGCATTTGGGTGACACTGGGAACTGTTCCCCATAAATTGGGTTTATTTTCAGACATCCAAGCATCAGCCCATTCACCCATATTTGAAGATGGGGTGATAGGATAAATAGCAATAACTTCGTTTAATTTGTAAGCTACACGGGCAACGGCTTCGTTACCATCAATTGTGGCATAAGATTTGGTCATGATTTTCCTTTCTGTGTCTTTTCTGGTTGTTTAAACTGTATGCAGAGAAACCAAAAAGATAAGCATTAGAAATAGCTAAAGTCAGGAAGTTAATTTGTGATCTTTTTTACAGTTTTATGAATTAAAAATTATTACTCATGAATTATTCTGACTTTTAGCCAATATTCTAATTATAGCAGACGATAAATATCCGATCTACTCTTGAGATGTACGGAATTTGTTCAAAACTCAAATAGGAGTCCTATATGAAGGTTTGATGGTTTGATGATTGTCATGGGGTGGAGGTACGGGAAGTTTTCGGGTAGCAATTCTCATGTTGAAACTAAGTACAGGGTTAGGCGATTTTATTTTTATTTAACAAATAGTCTCTCAAACTGGGGTTAAAATCAAAACGCTTATCCAATTGAGAATACGAAACTTTACTTATGCTCAATCCAGTACCAGTCCAAGATAATAATGTCAATATTTTAGTAATTGGCGCAGGAGTAAGCGGTCTAACAACCGCTATTTGTCTGAGAGAAGCTGGTTTTAATGTGATTATTGTTGCAGACCGTTTCACCCCCGATTTAACCTCTGTTGTCGCAGGTGCGTTGTGGGAATGGCCACCAGCAGTTTGTGGTCGTCATGGAACTCCCAGATCACTAGAACGCTCTAAAGAGTGGTGTATGACTGCCTACAATAAATTCAAAGAAATACACGCAGAGTTTGGTTCACAAGAAACAGGCGTTTATTTAAGGGATTCCTATTTTTATTTCCGAGATATTTTGGAAAATAGACCTGCTGATTTTCGCAAGATGAATGAACTCAAGGATAAGGTTGATGGATTTGAAAGAGGATTACACATCGTTAAAGAAACCATTGATTTAACTTTCCAAGGCGGCATAAAAGATGCTTTTAAGCATATGGCTCCAATGGCAAATACTGATGTCTACATGAAGTGGTTACTGCAATACGTCAAGGATATTGGATGTGAAATCATCCAGGAAAAAATTACTGTCAATGTAGTTCAAAATGAGCAGGAACTTCTCCGTCGCTTCAATGCAAAAGCAATTGTTAATTGTGCGGGACTAGGTTCTATCGCAACTACAGGAGATACTTCCATGTATCCCTTGAGAGGCGCACTTGTCAGAGTTAAAAATTTAGGTGGCGTTGTCACAGACGCTCATTGCATTGCCCACGATGAAACCTCATCCTCTGAACAAGACATTATTTTCATTGTTCCTAGAGGGGATGATTTAGTAGTTTTAGGAGGATTAGCACAGCAAGACCAATGGGATACAAACTTATCTTTGGAAGTGCCAATTATTCGACAGATGTATGATGGTTGTTTGCAATTTCTCCAGGAATTAAGACCACTCCCACTCGATGAACAAGAGCCTGTTAGAACTGGTTTACGACCATTTACAGAAGAAAATGTTTGTGTAGAAAGAGTGCCAAATACTCGGGTATTTTATAATTATGGACATGGAGGAGCAGGTGTAACTCTATCATGGGGATGTTCACAAGAAATTGTGGAGTTGGTACGAGAAATGTTCCGCGAAGAGGCCAATCCAGTTGCCTTTTTGAGTAATAAAATAGATACCAATAAGCAGACTATTTTCGTGCTGCATGATATGCTTCCCAGCAAAACTGATTTTAGAGAGATTCAATCAGGCAATAGAAATCTAGTTTTACTCTGTAGTAGGAGAGGAATAAGTAAGGTTATACCCTCCCAGTATCAACATTTGAACCTTGTGCAGATTGTAGAACCCTATAATTTGCAAAATCTCCTCCAAACCTATCAACAAATTAAGGCAGCTTATGGACTATTGGATGATAATTGTCGGATTGTCACCAATGATGAGTATTCTGTACTATTAGCCGCACAGTTACGTGAAGCTCTAAATTTAGCCGGCGATCGCCCAACAATGATCCGCCAATTTACTGACAAGAGTTACCTCAAATCTGCCCTCAAAAATTCATCCATTCGTGTACCAAAGCATCTAATTTTTAATCAGAGCCAATACCGCCAAGAGGGAATTTCCTACTTACAGTTTGTTATCAAAGAACTGGGTAATGACGTTTTTGTCAAGCCTGTTATTGGTGCAGGAAGTGAAAAAACGAGAAGAATCCACACTATTGATGAATTACAAGCTTGGTGTGACAGCAATATAGATTCTGATGATGAATTTGAATTCAATGAATTCGGTTCTACCGTTCCCCTTATGATCAAACATCCTTTTAATATATCCAAAACCATTGGTGTACTTGAAAATATTAAAACCTCAAATCCAATCGGTGTAGGGGTTTCAGGGATATTTTACCGAAAATATCATAAAGGGAGCGGTAGAGCCATGAATTTATCAGAGGCGAACTATACAATACAAGTATTGTCATGAAAAATGGTCAACCTTGTTATTTTGCTGCTTGCAAACACTACCGACCTAATGATGATTTTATTTACGGTCATGCAATCGGGAATATTGTTGTTAGAGAGGAAGATCCAGAATTTGAGAAACTGCGACAATTCTCCAGTGATACGTTGCAAAGTTTAGAACACGGTTATCCCAAAAATGGTGTACTCAACATTGATTTCTTCCTGCAAGAAGGCAGCGAAGAACCAATTCTCATGGAAGTAGCTGCACGCACCCCAGGTGGACTTGTATCCAAAATGTTTTACACATATCAAGGAATACGTCTAAACGAATTACATCTCCAATTACAGATGGGAGATGATCCTGAAATCATCCTCAAAAACAGAAGTGAATGGAAGTATAGTGCTTACTCGATTCATCCCAAACAGGAGGGTGTGGTGACAGAAATTGAGAAGCCAATTCTCGACAGTGACGTGGAAGTTTATTGGCAGATTTATCTGGGAGAGACACTCAAGGCATCAGAAAGCATGAGAGATGTTGCTATTGCCATGCTTTTGAGCCATCATGACTTTTCAACACTCGAACAGGATTATAAACTAGCTAACTCTACCAGTTTATATAAGACTAAAAAAGATTCTTTCCTGGAATCTAAAGCTGTTTTTGCAGCCGTGACAGCATAAGTAAATATAGCGGCATCTGAGTAAGATAAAGTCACTAAATTGTTAAGCCTGTAGGGGCGCAGAGTCTGCGTCCCTGACTCTACAGCATTCTAGAGATAACCGCTATATATCCAGTTCAGGTTTAACTCTTATGGTTCAGTAAGCTATAATCATCTTCGTGTAGCGAGTATAATGTTTTATACAACAGAAAAATAAAATATCTTTCAAAACTTATGCTTGAGCAACCAAGTTTACCACTAAATAGTACCAAGAACTATTCATTCTCATGGGCTTTTGTTTGGTTATTATTAGGAGTTTTTATTTTATCCTTTGCGGCAATTTTTACTCGACTGAGCGAAAACGAACTTGGACCAGCAGCAACTAGTTTTAATCGTTATTACATAGCTACAATTGTTTTGGCTCTGTGGGAAGGAATTCAATATGGGATGAATAAGTCATCTAACCCGAATAAATCCATTCAGTTGAAAGATTGGGGAATTTTTCTTTTGTCATCAATCTTAGGAACGGCTGCTATTTTTCTTTGGGCTTTGTCATTAACTCAAACCAGCGTTGCTAATTCTAATTTACTCCATAATTTCACCCCTATCTTTGCAGTGTTAGGTGGATGGCTGTTCTTTGGTCAACGTTTTGATTATAAGTTTGTATTGGGAATGACGTTAGCAATCATTGGGGTAGCTATCATCAGTTTTGGAGATTTTCAAGAAGCAGTCAACTCCCTTTATGGTGATTCTTTAGCTCTTCTATCTGCTGTTTTTTATGCTCTCAATTATCTGGTTCGAGAAAATCTTCGTTCCAAATTTTCAGCGTCCACTATATTACTGTGGACTTGTTTATTGGGCGGATGCTTTACTTTCTTAATTACATTAACTACTGAAACGCAATTTTTTCCAACCTCTTGGCAAACTTGGCTCGCAGTTATTTCTCTAGGCGTTCTATGTCAAATTATAGGACAGGGATTACTAATTCATAATCTTAAGCAATTTTCTTCAGGTTTTGTGACGCTTTTAATGCTCATTGAACCTTTGCTAACAGCTTTATTTGCTTGGGTAATTTTTGCAGAAAAATTGAGTCCTCTTAATTGGATAGCATTTTTTCTGATTTTAATAGGTATATATCTAGCAAAATTAAGCATTGGTTCAGTAAAGCTCACAGAGGAAACCCCTCTGACTATTCAGGAGACTGAATAAAAGCGCGATCGCCATTTTGTAGGTTGCGTTAATGAAATGTAACGCACCTTATCTGTGTGAATAAACAACAATACCCGTATTTCAACATAGTAACTCTATGCTACAATGGTATCTATCTTAGAAAAATATCTGAGGAAAATATGAACAACATCTCTTTAAAAGAAGCAACAAACTTTAAACGCATCTCAGCAATCATAAAATATTTGATTGCTAATAATAGTGTGTATCAAGAAAGATTGGAACAAGATAAAATGATTCAGAAAATGTATGAACTTTTTACTAAACCAAATTCTGGTGATGATATAGATACAATTGCTGAAGATGACTTAACAGAAAGAATTAGTAAAATGTTAGCTGTAGAAGCAATCAGTGGTTTGTTAAATGATTTTACACCAGAAGAAATGGCAATATTTGATGAAGCAGTGAAACGGAAATAAGTCAATGGGATATCTACTAGATACTAATATGGTTACAGCAATTCTTAAAGAAAATTTAAAAGTAACCAATCAGCTAGAAAGTTTAAATCGTCAAAACGAGGAAGTTTTCATTAGTGGGATTACTTACTATGAAATTGAGCGAGGACTCTTAGCAGTTAAAGCGGTAAAGAAATTATCAGACTTTGAAAAATTTTTGAAGAAATACCAAGTTTTACTCTTGGACGATATGGCAATTTTTCAGAAAGCGTCAGAAATTTATGCTGATTTAAAACAAAGAGGTTTACCAATTCAAGATGCAGATATATTTATAGCAGCTACGGCTATTATTCACAATTTAATTGTAGTTTCCCATGATTCTGATTTATTAAGAATAAAAGAATTGCAATTGGAAGATTGGTTACAAGAGGAATTAAATTAAATCGTTTTTAATCAACCGTTTTTGTAAAGCCACAACAACAGCTTGAGAGCGATCGCTCACTTCTAGTTTTTGTAAGATAGTATGGACGTGAACCCGCACTGTTCCCGGTGTAATATAAAGTGCCAGAGCAATTTCTTGATTAGTTTTTCCCGCTGCCAATAGTAATAAAATTTCTTGTTCTCTTTGTGTTAGTTTATGAGTAGGCTTTGAGCTATTTTCTGATTCAAAATGGTGATGATCTGATGCAAAGGTAGAACGAATTTCCCTAGTTGCAGTTTCATCCCACCAAGATGCCCCAGATGCGACGGAATACAGAGCCAATACCAATTTTTCAGCCGCAACACCTTTAAGACAATAACCTTGAGCGCCCACTTCAATTAACCGCGTAATCAGAGATTTTTGGGAATGGGAAGTAAGAACTAAAACAGGCAAATTAGGATATTTTTGTTTAATTTGATAACAGGCTTCAATCCCGCCAATTCCTGGTAATCCTACATCTAAAATAACGACATCAAGAGGGTGCTGGTTGACTAACTCAATGGCTGTTTCACCATCTTCCGCTTCCGCGATAATCTCCAAACCAGTTTCTTGCTGCAATCGCACACGCAAGCCCAAACGGAAAAGTTCATCATCCTCAACTAGGAGGATTTTTATGGGGGTAGAAGACATCTGATGTTGTTTAAGATTGAAATGGCAAAACAGGGAGCTTGAAGGCAAAAATAGCGCCATTGGGAACTCTGTTTTCTGCCCATATTATACCGTTATGAGCTTCAATAATTTGCCGAGATAAATAAAGTCCTAATCCCGAACCTTTAGCTTGGCGTTGGGAAAGCTCACCGCGATAGCGTTCGCGGAGCGTCCCGGAGGGAACTAGCGCTCCGTAGGAATCGCTATTTCCTTGGTAAAATCGTTCAAATAAGTGGGAAAACTGTTCAGGTTGGATACCTGCACCTGTATCTAAAATTTTGACAACTTGATAGGAAGTTTGCGGTTCTAAGACAATTTCGACATGATCACCGCGTCGAGAATGGTTAATAGCATTAATCAGCAAATTGCTAAAAACTCGTTGCAGTTGCAAAGCATCACCGCGCACCCAAAGAGAGCGTTTCCAATCAGAATCACCATAGTTTAATGATAGATGAATGCGACGATTTGCTGCTAATTCAATTAAGGTAGCCGTTGCCGTTTCTGCTAAGATACTTAAATCCACAGGAGCTAAATCTAGTTTTAAGCCTTCTGTATCATTGCGATAAACATCTAACAAAGTTTCTAATAAATCAAGGGAAGTTTCATGGCTGCGTGCCATTGTTGCTAGAACTTTCTGTTGGGTTGGTAAAACTGCACCAAATTTTTCTTTTTGAAAGGCTTTAATAGTTTCAACTGCTCCTAAAAGTGGCGTTTTTAAATCGTGAGTAAGTGTGGAAGCAAAATCTTCTCTTAGTCTCACTAATTGGGCTTGGGATTCGAGTTTAGTTTGAGTGAGGGCAATGGCTTTTTGAGATTTTCGTAATCGCTGACTTAAAAATCCGGTGACTATCAAAGCTATTGCAGCAATTACTCGACTAGCAACAGTAGAAGCTCGAATTGATTCACCTCCAGGTATCCACGCATTTAACATAGTTAGAAAAACAGCAAGAAATGTTGCGCTTATTGTTGCCATTCCCCCCAACCAAGAATTTACTAATAAAATTGCTCCACTGTAGAGATATCCAAAAACATAATCATTGGGGGTAGAATATTCTAAAACTGCTAGAAAGATAAATATAGTGACAATTAGTAATATTTTACCAAGACGTAAGTTATTGTTTATTAATTTATTTTTTAAAGATGCCATTTACTAACTTACCTTTTCTCAACTTATACAACTATAGCAATTATCAAGGCTCAGATCCCTGACTTCTTAAAGAAGTCAGGGATCTTGATGGGATCTTGTTTACTAGCGTTTAGATTTCTTCTAAACTTTACTAAACACTGATATATATCTTTAGGTAGACACATAAATAGAAAAATAAACGATTTTTATATCCTTGTACTCCTTGTTTTTATTGCCACAATAATTGATGATATAAATTAATCATCTCAAGATTACTATCTAAATCAGGATTTTTAGGATGAAATAATTAACAGAAATGATACTGAAAGTAAGCATTTAGCCGTCAGCTATTAGGAAGAATTGAATTGATAAGCATTCTGAATATTAATTACTGATGTCAGCCTCCCCCTACTTGAAAACCCGTAAAATCTGTTTTTAGCTGACTGCTTAATACTGAAAAGCCATAACAACTTTCTTTGAGGAGATTTTATAATTCATGTTACAAGGTTGGATACAAATTGCATTGACATTAATCATTGTCATTGCTACCACTCCTTTATTAGGGAGATATATCGCTTGCGTTTTTCTAGGAGAAAGCACACTGCTTGACTCTGTGTTAAATCCCATAGAAAGAATAATTTTTGTTTTAATTGGAGTTCGTCCTCAAGATGAAATGACAGGTTGGCAATATGCCAAAGCAGTGCTTTACAGTAATGTAGTTATGGGGATTTTGGTATTTACTATTTTGATGACTCAAGCATGGCTACCATTCAATCCGACAGGGTTAGGTACACCAACTTGGGATACAGCATTACACACGACTTTTTCTTTTCTGACTAATACAGATCAACAACATTATTCTGGAGAAACAACCTTCAGTTATGCCAGTCAAACATTCGCTTTGAGTTTTTTGATGTTCGTTTCATCAGCGACCGGTTTGTCGGTGGGAATTGCCTTTATTCGGGGCTTAACTGGCAGAACATTGGGTAACTTTTATATTGACATCACCAAGTCAATTACGCGGATTTTGTTGCCTATGTCAATCATTATGGGATTGTTATTGATCATGGCTGGTGTGCCTGAAACCCTTGCCGGAGTGGCAACAGCGACAACATTAGAAGGTGCTACTCAAGCGATCGCTCGCGGACCAGTTGCCCACATGGAAGCGATTAAACAAATTGGTGAGAACGGTGGTGGTTTTTTTGCTACTAACTCAGCACATCCCTTTGAAAATCCCAGTGGTTTTTCTAACTTATTGCAAACCTGGGGTATGATTTCTATCCCCACAGCACTAATTTACACCTATGGCATATTTGCTAACAATCTCAAACAGGCATGGTTAGCATTTTGGATGGTATTTACTATCTTTACCATCTTGTTGATTGTAACTACAATTGGTGAGTATCAAGGAAATCCCTTAGTTAATTCTCTTTTAGGATCACAACAACCCAATTTAGAAGGAAAAGAAGTAAGATTTGGTTGGGCGCAAAGTTCATTATTTGCAACTATTACCACCGGGACAATGTGTGGTGCTGTTAACGCACTTCTCGACTCATTTATGCCCCCAGGTGGATTTGTATTTCTCTTTAATTTATTCTTGCAAATAGTTTGGGGAGGTCAAGGAACTGGGACAGCATATTTATTTATCTACTATATTTTGGCAGTGTTTTTAACCGGCTTAATGGTAGGACGGACTCCAGAATTTTTAGGTCGCAAAATCGAGAAAAAAGAAATCGTTCTGTCCAGCGTTGTTTTATTAGTTCACCCCTTCGCCATTCTCATCCCTTGGGCAATAGTTTTTGCTTTTCCCGATGCGCTTTCAGGTATTAGTAACCCAGGCTTTCATGGCGTTTCTCAAGTAGTTTATGAATATGCTTCCGCAGCCGCAAATAACGGTTCTGGCTTTGAAGGACTAGCTGATAGTCAACCAGCAGCAACAGGACTTTGGTGGAATCTCAGTGCTAGTTTCAGTATTCTCGCAGGACGTTATATTCCCATGATTGCCTTGTTGCTATTAGCAGATAGTATGTCCAACAAACAACCAGTTCCTATGACTGCCGGTACTCTCAGAACCGACACTGGTTTATTCACTGGAGTTACAGGAGGAGTAATTTTAATTCTTGGGGCGCTGACTTTCTTTCCTGTATTAGTTTTAGGTCCAATTGCAGAATGGTTTTTAATTTCCAAATAAACTTATGACTTACACAAAATATGTTTCAATCTTTTATTTCTCTGCGTCCTCTGTGCCTCTGTGGTTCGTCCCTGACATTTTTGAATAACTAAACATCCATGAAAACTACAAAAACTCGACAAGAACGAAAACATACTCCCAAAGTTAAAAATACTGGAATTTATTCTAGGGCATTGAAACAAGCGTTTGTCAAATTAGACCCACGCAATATGCTAAAAAATCCAGTTATGTTTTTAGTGTGGGTGGGGACGATTGTTACAGCTTTAGTAACTATTGAACCGAATCTTTTTGGGATTACTCCTGATAATAATCCGCGACTTTTTAACGGTCTAATTACCATAATTCTGTTCTTGACTCTTATTTTTGCAAATTTCGCCGAAGCGGTAGCAGAAGGACGAGGAAAAGCGCAAGCTGACTCATTACGGGCGACAAAATCCGATGTTGTAGCCCGAAAACTTCTCCCTGACGGTTCTATTCAAGAAGTTAATTCTGCTACTTTGCGTCGTGGTGATCAAATTAAAGTTATCGCTGGTGATGTTATCCCCGCAGACGGAGAAGTAATTGCTGGTGTGGCTTCTGTAGATGAATCTGCTATTACTGGAGAATCTGCGCCAGTTTTAAAACAACCAGGAACTGATATTGCTAGTTCTGTAACGGGAGGAACGCGCATTAATTCTGATGAACTAACTATTAGGGTAACATCAGATCCAGGTCAAGGTTTTATTGATAGAATGATTGCTTTAGTAGAAGGGGCTTCTCGCACTAAAACCCCCAATGAAATTGCCTTAACTGTACTTTTGGCAGTGCTAACTCAAGTTTTTTTAGTGGTAATTGTCACACTACCAACAGTGTCAGTTTATGTTAAATCACCTGTGAGTATTGCGGTATTAATTGCCTTATTAGTGGCGTTAATTCCTACTACAATTGGCGGATTATTGAGTGCAATTGGCATTGCCGGGATGGATAGAGTGGCTCAATTTAATGTCATAGCCACATCTGGAAGGGCTGTAGAAGCCTGTGGAGATATTAACACTTTGGTTTTAGACAAAACGGGAACAATTACATTAGGAAACCGCATGGCGGAAGAATTTATTCCTGTTAAAGGTCATTCTCTCAATGAAGTTGCCCAAATTTCCTTGGCATCCAGTATTTTTGATGAAACTCCCGAAGGAAAATCAATTGTTAAATTAGCCGAATCATTAGGAGCAAAATTGAGTTTTAATCCCACAAATGCGGCAGGAATTGAATTTTCAGCAAAAACGCGTATGAGTGGCATTGATTTACCGAATGGCGTAGAAATTCGCAAAGGGGCTGTAGATGCAATTAAAGGATTTGTGCGTTCTCGCAATGGACAATTAACCCCAGAACTTGATGCGGCTTATGAGCGAGTTTCTAAATTAGGGGGAACACCATTAGCAATTTGTCAAAATGATGATATTTACGGTGTAATTTATCTTAAAGATATTATTAAACCGGGGATTAAAGAACGTTTTGATCAAATGCGAAGAATGGGAATTAAAACTGTGATGCTGACAGGAGATAACCGTCTCACTGCTTCTGTAATTGCCGAAGAAGCTGGTGTAGATGACTTTATTGCTGAAGCAACTCCAGAGGACAAAATTGAAGTAATTCGCAGCGAACAAGCACAAGGAAAATTAGTCGCTATGACTGGAGATGGCACTAATGATGCCCCAGCTTTAGCACAAGCGAATGTTGGTGTAGCAATGAATTCTGGTACACAAGCTGCAAAGGAAGCTGCTAATATGGTAGACCTGGATTCTGACCCGACAAAATTAATTGATATTGTCACTATTGGTAAACAATTACTAATTACCCGTGGGGCTTTAACAACTTTTTCTCTCGCTAATGATGTTGCTAAATACTTTGCCATTATTCCAGCAATTTTCCCTGGTATTGGGGTAAATGGTTTAAATATTATGGGTTTGGCAAGTACCCAATCTGCGGTTTTATCAGCTTTGATTTACAACGCTTTGATTATTCCGGCATTGATTCCTTTAGCATTAACTGGTGTGAAATTTCGTCCTCTCACTGCTGACCAACTTTTGCAACGGAACATCTTTATTTATGGATTAGGTGGCGTGATTGCTCCTTTTATTGCTATCAAAATTATTGACGTTTTCATTGTATCTATAGGATTAGCTTAATCAATCATGGATTATTTATCAATGACAATTTCTAAAGGTCATCGTGTTCCTCTGGGTCTGTTTTTACTACTTTGCTTGAATTTATTATTAGCACCAGCAGTTCAAGCAGCGACTTCGGTAGCAGAATCGCGTTTTTCGGCTTATACAATTACTTTGTTGGGGCTTGTTACTCTATGTCTTTGTGTTTATTTGTTTGTGGTGATTTTTCAGCCTGAGAGGTTTTAATATGAACCATATTTTTTATTTCGCGCAAAGACGCTAAGGAGCAAAGGCGCAAAGGAAGAAATATATTTTGTTGTGGTTTTTTAAATTAGGGAGGTTTGAATATGAGTCAGAGACATCAAGTTAGTAAGGCGATTCGTTCAACTTTGGTTTTGTGGGTGATAACGGCTTTTATTTATCCGTTATTTATGTTGATTTCGGGACAAGTTGTTTTTTCTTATCAGGCTAATGGTAGTTTAATTAAAAATTCTCAAGGTGTGATTATTGGTTCAGCTTTAATTGGTCAACCTTTTGCCAGTGAAAAGTATTTTTGGGGTCGTCCTAGCACTACTAATTACAGCACAGCAGACCCTAAAAAGGATGAAGCTGGTGTTTTGAAGACGGGGGTATCTGGTGCTAGTAATTTAGCTCCCAGTAATCCAATATTACTAGAACGTATTAATGGCAATGAAGGTGAAATTCAGCGACTTAAAAAAGCGGGTATTCAACCTACTGCGGATTTAGTTTATACTTCTGGTTCAAGTCTTGATCCTCACATTACTCCTGAAAGTGCTAAGGTACAAATTGCCAGAGTAGCAAAAGCGCGAGGAGTTGAACCAAAGCAGTTGGAAACTTTAATTTCTCAAAACACTGATGGTCGTTTCTTGGGTATTTTTGGTGAACCGGGAGTAAATGTTTTAAAACTAAATCTAGCAGTGGATAAAATTAGTAAATAAGTAGGAATTTGTTCATGTTTAATCCCTCTACTCCTTCTCCTGACAGTTCTTATATTCGTCCTGCTCGACGGGGAAAGCATAAAATTTTCATTGGTATGGCTCCCGGTGTGGGGAAAACTTATAGAATGCTAGAGGAAGCACATCAACTCAAACAAGATGGTATTGATGTTGTTATTGGCGTTTTAGAAACTCATGGACGCAAGGACACGGCTGCAAAAGCCATAGGATTGGAGATAATTCCTAAAAAAGCCAGTATTCACAAGAATATCAATCTTCAAGAAATGGACACGGAGACAATTTTAGAACGCTCTCCCCAACTGGTTTTAGTTGATGAATTAGCGCATACGAATATCCCCGGTTCAGCTAGAGAAAAACGCTATCAAGATGTAGAATTAATTTTAGCAGCCGGCATAGATGTTTACTCTACTGTTAATATTCAACATTTGGAAAGTTTGAATGATTTAGTAGTAAGAATTACGGGTGTTGTCGTCCGAGAACGTATTCCTGATCTTCTTTTAGATGAAGCTGCTGCTGTGGTTGTAATTGATGTGACTCCAGAAACTTTAGAAGAGCGTTTACGGGAAGGAAAAATTTATGCTCCTGATAAAATTGAGCAATCTTTAGAAAACTTTTTTCAGCGTCGTAACCTGATTGCTTTGCGAGAATTAGCATTAAGAGAAGTCGCAGATACGGTTGAAGAAGAAGCAAATACTTCTATTTCTGCTGGGCAAATTTGTAATGTCCACGAACGAGTTTTAGTATGTGTATCTACTTATCCCAATTCGATTCAATTATTACGGCGTGGGGCGCGACTTGCTAATTATATGAATGCCAAACTTTATACTCTATTTATTGCAGATCCTGAACGTTTTCTCAGTAAGGAAGAAAGTTTACACATTGATACTTGTGAAAAACTATGTCTTGAATTCGCTGGTGAATTTATCCATATTAAAAATCACAATGTTTCTCAAACAATTGCCCAAATTGCCGCAACTTATCATATCACTCAGATAGTTATTGGTGAAAGTCAGCAACCTCGATGGAAAAGATTTTTCAAACGCTCTTTTACACAACGCTTGCTGGAGTTAATCAGAAATCAAAACATAGATTTACATATTATCGCTACAGAGAAATAAATTTTAATATTTTTTAATCTATCTTCGATGAGATGCAATTTTTTTCTTTTTCGTCTAGTATAAATATCGAACATTAACTTAAATATCTATTCTCACCAGTTACCCAAATTCTTTGTGTATAGATGCAAGATATTGTAGTTATATGAAGTGTAAAATTTAATTACAAAACTATGCCATAAAAGGCTTTGACTCTTGACCCCTGTTGTATGATTGTTAGTGAATATTAAGGATGCTTTTACCAAATATTAACCTAAAAAGCTGAATATACTCATTATCATTAGTTAGCAAGCTAACATCGAGGTATATATGTTTAACAGAATTTTAGTCGCAGTAGATCGCTCAGAAATGAGCATAAAAGTTTTTGAACAAGCTTTATCTTTAGCCAAGATCACATCTGCAAACTTAATGTTACTGCACGTTTTATCACAAGAAGAAGAAGGCAGTCCAGAGGCGCTGGTTTTCCCCAATATTGACTACTATCCCGGTTGGAATGAGCAAAGTTTTCAATTATACCAAGAGCATTGGGAAAAATTTAAAAATGAAGGCTGGCAAATGTTACAGTCATGGAGCGCCCAAGCTAATAAATCTGGTGTTAATACGGAATTTACGCAAAATACTGGTAATCCAGGACGAAGGATTTGTGAATTAGCCATTGACTGGAATGCTGACTTAATTATGATGGGACGACGGGGACGTTCTGGACTGACGGAATTTTTTCTCGGTAGTGTGAGTAATTATGTTTTACATCATGCACCCTGTTCAGTGCAAATTGTTCATCTTCCTGTTGCTTCTAAAGCGATAAATGTTACTTCAGCAGCTACTACATTTAGTAATTAATGCTAATTGAAGCTGCATAGGATCAGATTTAAAGAATTATTAACCGCAGATAAACGCAGATAAACACAGATAAAGAGGGATGAATATTTGTAGGGTGCGTCAGATATCAACAATCTGTTTATTTGCAGGATTTATGCCTTCTGACGCACCCGACAACAGATTTTTAGTGTGACACTTGCGTGAAAAATATGAAAACATCAGTTCCACTTTCTTCAACTCATCCAAGTGGAGACAAGCGGTTAAAGATTTTAGACGCAACTATTAAGCGTCATCAATATCAACAAGATGCACTCATTGAAATTCTGCATCGGGCTTCTGAACTATTTGGTTATTTAGAACTGGATTTATTGCTTTACATTTCCCATAGTCTCAAGTTACCACCGAGTCGGGTTTATGGGGTAGCTACTTTCTATCATTTGTTTTCCTTAGCACCGAAAGGGGTTCATAATTGTGTGGTTTGTACGGGTACAGCTTGTTATGTTAAAGGCTCAATGGCGATCTTAACAAATGTGGAACAGTTTACGCAAATTCACGCAGGAGAAACTACTGCAAATGGTCAAATTTCTTTGATTACGGCTAGATGTTTGGGGGCTTGTGGAATTGCCCCTGCGGTAGTGTTTGATGGTGCTATTTTAGGTAATCAAACTCCAGAATCGGTTTGCGAAAAAGTGGGAGAATGGTGGCAAAATGGAACTAAATGAGTTATTAGAAATTGCCCAAACGGAACTTTCTCAACGGAAATCTGTGCAAGTTCGGTGTTGTACTGCTGCGGGTTGTCTCTCTTCTGATTCTCAAGCTGTGAAAGACAATCTCGAAGCATCTGTGAAAGCTGCGGGTTTACAAGATACTGTGCAAGTTTCTGGTGTGGGTTGTATGCGTCTGTGTTGTCAGGGACCATTGGTACAGGTGGAAAACCAGGAAAATTCATTTATATCAAAGTTGTATCAAAAAGTTACTCCGGAAAATGCAGCAGAAATTATTGTGGGGGTAAATGGAGAAGTCACAAATTTACAACAGGGTGATTTAAATCAGCCATTTTTTAGCCGTCAATTGCCGATTGTTCTAGAAAACAGTGGTAAAATTGACCCGGAACGGATTCAAGCTTATATTGCGGCTGATGGTTATCAAGCCCTTTACCAAGTGCTACGGGAAATGAAACCTAGTCAGGTGGTAGAAACTATTACTAAAAGTGGTTTAAGGGGACGCGGTGGTGCTGGTTATCCCACTGGTTTAAAATGGGGAACAGTAGCAAAATCCGCCGGTGAGAGGAAGTTTGTAATTTGCAATGCTGACGAAGGTGATCCTGGTGCATTCATGGATAGGAGTGTATTGGAAAGTGATCCCCATCGAGTTTTGGAAGGGATGGCGATCGCTGCCTACTCTATCGGGGCAAATCAAGGCTATATTTATGTTAGGGCAGAATATCCTATTGCTATTCAACGTCTAGAAATTGCTATTCGTCAAGCCCAACACTTAGGGCTTTTGGGTTCACAAATCTTTGACTCTCCCTTTGATTTTAAAGTAGAAATTCGCATTGGTGCGGGTGCTTATGTCTGCGGTGAAGAAACGGCTTTAATGGCTTCCATTGAAGGTAAACGTGGTGTCCCTCATCCCCGGCCACCATACCCGGCTGAGTCCGGTTTATGGGGCTATCCGACGTTAATTAACAATGTGGAAACCTTTGCCAATATTGCGCCGATTATTCGTAAAGGTGCAGATTGGTTTGCTAATATCGGCATTGGTAAAAGCAAAGGTACAAAGGTATTTGCGTTAGCGGGAAACATTCGCAACACGGGTTTAATAGAAGTCCCAATGGGAACATCTTTGCAGAAAATTGTCGAGGAAATGGGAGGAGGTGTTCCCGACAATGGTATTGCTAAAGCAGTACAAACCGGCGGTCCTTCAGGGGGATGTATTCCTGCGTCGGCTTTTGCTACACCTGTAGATTATGAATCCTTAACCGCCTTGGGTTCAATGATGGGTTCGGGGGGAATGATTGTCATGGATCAAACTACAAATATGGTAGATGTCGCTCGCTTTTTCATGGAATTCTGCATGGATGAATCTTGCGGTAAGTGCATTCCTTGTCGTGTAGGAACTGTACAATTACACGGTTTATTAACAAAGATTAGTCAAGGAAAAGGTTCACTAGCTGACTTGGATTTGTTGGAGGAACTTTGCGATATGGTAAAACACACAAGTTTATGTGGTTTAGGACAGTCTGCACCAAATCCAGTTTTTAGCACTTTGCAATATTTTCGAGATGAATATTTGGAATTAGTCAGTAGTTAGTTGTCAGTTGTCAGTTGTCAGTTGTTACTGGTAAGAGTTATTTACCAATTACCAATTACCAAATTATTATGACTGTAAAAACTTTAACAATAAATGGGGAATTGATTAGCGCTCGTGAGAATGAAACCTTACTAGAAGCAGCGCAGGAAGCGAGTATTCATATTCCTACATTGTGCCATTTAGAAGGTGTAGATGATATTGGTGCTTGTCGTTTATGTTTGGTGGAAATTGCTGGTAGTAATAAATTACAACCTGCTTGCGTGACTAAAGTTACAGAAGGAATGGAGGTGAATACAAATAGCGATCGCTTACAAAAATATCGGCGGACAATTGTAGAAATGTTATTTGCCGAAGGTAATCATGTTTGTTCCGTTTGTGTTGCTAATGGTAACTGTGAATTACAAGATTTAGCCATAGAAATGGGCATGGATCATCTCCGCTTAGAATATCAAAATCCTCAGCGAACTGTTGATACTTCTCATCATCTTTTTGGCATAGATCATAATCGTTGTGTGCTTTGCACTCGCTGTATTCGGGTCTGTGATGAAATCGAAGGCGCACATACTTGGGATATGGCAGGAAGAGGATCAAAATCTCATGTGATTACTGATTTAAATCAACCTTGGGGAACTTCCCAAACTTGTACTTCCTGCGGTAAATGTGTGAATGCCTGTCCCACAGGGGCGCTATTTGATAAAGGTTCAAGTGTAGGCGAAATGAAACATGATCGGGGCAAAATTGAATTTTTAGTAACTGCAAGAAATAAAAAGCAATGGAATTTTTAATATCTAATATCTCACGCAGAGGCGCAGAGGGAGAAATACATGAATTTTAAATATCTAAAAATCTAAAAAAATGACTAAAATTAAATTAGCAACGGTGTGGTTAGGTGGTTGTTCTGGTTGTCATATGTCATTCCTTGATTTAGATGAATGGTTAATAGATTTAGCCGCACAAGTAGATATAGTTTATAGTCCCTTAGCTGATATTAAAGAATATCCCGAAGGTGTAGATGTAGTATTAGTTGAAGGTGCTATAGCTAATGAAGAACATCTAGAATTAATTCACAAAATTAGAACCCGAACTAAAACAATAATTTCCTTTGGTGATTGTGCTGTTACTGGTAATGTTACCGCTTTGCGTAATCTTTCCGGTGGTGCTGAACCAGCCCTACAATTAGCTTATATTCAAGAGGCTTGTATTAATCAACAAATTCCCAATTCACCAGGAATTGTTCCCCCTTTACTAGATACAGTTGTCCCTGTGCATAAGGTAGTATCAGTTGATATTTATTTACCCGGTTGTCCACCTTCTGCACCTCGCATTCGTGCCGCACTTGAACCACTATTAAAAGGAGAAAAGCCGGAAATTGTCGGCAGAGAAATGATTAAATTTGGTTAATTAGTGATCACGACCAAATAAATATCTTCTTTCTTCTTCTTTCTCCTGACTCCTATTTTTTCTGAGGTGACTTATGTTAACAGCAGCAGATGTAATGACTAAAGATGTGGCAATGATTCGCAGTTCAGCCACAGTCAAAGAAGCAGTTGATTTAATGAAAGCTAGAGATTGGAGAGCATTAATTGTAGATCGTCGTCATGAACAAGATGCTTATGGAATTATCACAGAAAGCGACATTGTTTATAAAGTCATTTCCTACAGCAAAGATCCAAATAAAATCCGTGTTTATGAAATTATGACTAAACCTTGTATTGTCGTCAATCCAGAATTAGGTTTAGAATATGTAGCCAGATTATTTGCTAACCACCATCTCCGCCGTGCGCCTGTAATTAGTGGTAGATTATTAGGAATAATTTCACTTACTGACATCTTAGCCAGAAGTAGTTGTTTAGAACAACCGCGCTCATTTTTGTTAGAACAAGAATTACAAGATGAAATTAAAAAAGCTCGAATTGTTTGTGCAGAAAAAGGTATTAATTCCACAGAATGTGCAGCCGCTTGGGATGTGGTAGAAGAAATTCAAGCTGAAATTGCTCACCAACTCTCTGAAAAACCTCTCAAAACTGCCTTTGAAGATTACTGTGATGAATATCCAGAATTAGCAGAATCTAGAATTTATGATTTGTAATTAATATCCGTAGGTTGGGTAGAACAAAGTGAAACCCAACAAAATCTTTGATAATGTTGCGGAAATGTTGGGTTTCCTTCCGTCAACCCAACCTACAATTTTATATAATTACCAATCACCGATTATTTATGAAAACAATTGTTATTGACCCCGTTACTCGCATTGAAGGCCACGCGAAAATTAGCATTTATTTAGATGATGAAGGTCAAGTGAATGATGCTAGATTTCATGTCACTGAATTTCGCGGGTTTGAAAAATTTTGTGTCGGTCGTCCATTTCCAGAAATGCCAGGAATTACTGCGAGAATTTGCGGTATTTGTCCAGTCAGTCACTTATTAGCATCAGCCAAAACAGGCGATCGCATTTTAGCCGTCACAATCCCCAAAACAGCCACCCAATTACGCCGTTTGATGAATTTAGGGCAAATCATCCAATCCCATGCCCTCAGCTTCTTTCACCTCAGCGCACCAGACCTATTATTAGGTATGGATAGCGAACCAGAAAAACGCAATATTTTTGGTTTAATTGCCGCTGAACCGGAATTAGCCAGAGGTGGAATCCGTTTACGCCAATTTGGACAAGAAATCATTGAATTATTAGGAGGCAAAAAAATTCATCCTTCCTGGGCTGTTCCTGGTGGAGTTCGTGACCCTTTAACAACAGAAAATCGCACCCACATTCAGCAAAAAATTCCTGAAGCCAAAGCCACTGTAATTAGTGCCATAGCTTTATTTAAAACCCTATTAAAAACTTATGAGAAAGAAGCAAAAACCTTTGGTAATTTTCCGAGTTTATTCATGGGTTTAGTCAGTTCTGAAGGTTTATGGGAAACTTATGATGGACATATCCGATTTGTTGATAGTGGAGGAAACATCGTTGCTGATCAACTTGACCCCACTAACTATCATGAATTTATCGGTGAAGCGGTGCAAACAGACTCTTATTTAAAATCACCTTATTATCTTCCTTTAGGTTATCCTGATAGCAGTGATCATTGTCGTTTAGATAGTGGAATGTATCGCGTCGGACCATTAGCTAGATTAAATATTTGTAGTCAGATTGGCACACCTTTAGCAGACACAGAATTAAAAGAATTTCGTAGTTATGGAACCGGAACTGTTAAATCATCATTTTTCTATCATCATGCCCGGTTAATTGAAATTTTAGCAGCAATTGAACATATAGAGATTATCCTTGATGATCCAGATATTTTATCAAATCGTCTCTGTGCTGAAGCTGGTATTAATTGCCTAGAAGCTGTGGGTGTAAGTGAAGCCCCAAGGGGGACATTATTTCACCATTATCAAGTTGATGAAAATGGTTTAATGTTAAAGGTAAATTTGATTATTGCCACGGGTCAAAATAACTTAGCAATGAATCGTAGCGTTGCCCAAATTGCCCGCCATTTTATCCAAGGTGATAACATAAAAGAAGGAATGTTAAACCGTGTCGAAGCCGGAATTAGGGCTTTTGATCCTTGTTTGAGTTGTTCAACTCATGCAATGGGACAAATGCCTTTATTAATAGAAGTAGTAAATAACAATGGTGCTGTAGTTAATCAAATTTGCCGTAATTAAGTATTTAGATCCCCGACTTCTTGAAGAAGTCGGGGATCTGGGGATCTGGTATTTTTATGATATAATTTAAGCTAAACTCATATTACCCAAATTTTATCTATTATTTAGAATGCTACAGTGACCCATATCAAGATTTACAAGGTAAATTTGGCTATCGTCACAAATCAATTATCCTCCCTAATGAGTCTGTCAAATTGCCATCTTTCTCGGAATTAATTTTAGATTTAACTAAAGTATTTCCAGGGGAAAATTAAGTTATAAAATTAAAATTTGCAAAAATTGATAAAATATGCTATTCTAATTGTCAAGTGATATAATGGGATAACTATAACAAGTTACGATATTGTCAGTATAAATAATAAGCGGCTATAGCAGCCGCACCAGTATCTATGCTGAGTTTTCACTCATGTTTACACCTGCTACAATAGGGTCAAAATTTGTGGGAAACCGGGTATTATGATCACAATCTGCTTTTTCTAAATGCGTCCCCTGTAAATTAGCTGTACGTAAATTTGCAGAAAATAACATTGCTCCGCGCAAATCTGCATTTTCTAAATTAGCTTCACTTAAATCAGCAAAACTCAAATCACATCCTCGCAGATTTGCACCACTGAGATTAGCTGTACTCAAATCAGCATAACTGAAATCAGAGCCTTTCAAGTCAAAATTTTGTAGATTAGCTTCTCCTAATTCTGCTTTTTCAAAGTCTCTTTTTCCGACTGCATATTCTTCTACAATCGTAGCAGCACTATTAATTGACTGTTGAAAATTAACTTCAGGCATAGAGCAGCCTCACAATTTATCTAAATTTTTTACGGAATTCCCAATGCTATCTACATTCATATTATAACGGATATGCAAAAAAATACAGGCTATGTTTACATAAGTTTGTTTTCAGTGTTTTTGTGTCTTATCAGAAATTTCTCAAATCTTTATGCTAGTTTTAAAGCAAAGGATAAATCATCAGGAGAATACTCCCCTTTTTATCCTTCCACGGTCTTTCGCAAACAACTAGCTACAATAAATTCGGTTAATTTGTCAAATTTTCAGCCTTATACAGCCAGTAAACACGCGGTATTAGGCTTAACTCAAACAGTGGCTTTAGAAGTTGCCCAATCAAATATTCGTGTTAATGCAGTATGTCCGGGGGTGATTGATACAGATCTGGCTCGTCCTTTCTTTTCTATTCCTTTTTATCGAGAGTTTATTAACAAACATCCCATGGGTAGAGTCGGAAAAGAAGAAGAAGTTGCTAATGTAGTAGTTTTTCTTTGTTCAGATCAGGCTTCCTTTATTACGGAAGAATACCTTGTCATAGACGGAGGTTTTATGGCTCAGTAAATGACTTCAAAAATAACAATTTATTTGATGTTTCAAAAACATTTAGGAGGAAAATTAAAAATGCCGTGTTGTACTAGATCAAAAGAGTTGAAAAATAATGGTAACTGCAATGGTGATTGGTTATGGCAATGATTTACGTGGTGATGATGCTATTGGACAACAAGTGGCAAAAGCTATCAAAGATTGTTGTTTATCATCTGTGCAATCCATTGCAATTCATCAATTGACACCAGAATTAGCTGCACCTTTAGCAAATGTCAATTTAGCAATTTTTGTTGATGCTTGTATCAATTCCCAATCTGGTCAGGTGCAGGTGCAATCATTATTACCGTCTGAGTTGAATACTATTAATACCCATATTAGTAATCCGTCATCCCTACTTGCCCTTTCTCAAATCCTCTATGGTCATTGTCCCTCAGCGTGGTTAGTCTCAGTCCCAGGAGTGAATTTTGAACTGAGCGATCGCATTTCACCAACAGCAGAAAAAGGTATAGCGATCGCCATAGTTACAATTATGCAAATTCTCAATACAAGCAAATAAAAGGATAGTCATGGAAGCACCTATCAAACCAATCACCAACAAGCCTTACAATATCTTTTGTCCAGAGAAATTAAACCCATTAGATGCCATTTTTGCACCTAAAACTGTTGCTGTCATTGGTGCAAGTGAGAAACCCGGAAGTGTGGGACGGAATCTACTTTGGAACTTAATCACTAATCCCTTTGGAGGAACAGTTTTTCCCATTAATCCTCAGCATTCTAGTATATTAGGAATTAAAGCTTATTCTACTATATTTGATGTTCCTGAAAAAATAGATTTAGCTGTTATTGCAACTCCTGCATCTACAGTCCCAAAAATTATTGCTGATGGCGTTGAGTCCGGAATTAAAGGAGCAATTATTATTTCCGCCGGATTTAAAGAAGTAGGTGAAAAAGGTCTAACTTTAGAACAGGAAATCCTGCAACAAGCACACCGAGGAAAAATTAAAATTATTGGACCAAATTGTTTAGGAGTAATGAATCCAATTTCCGGTTTAAATGCCACATTTGCTAGTAAAATGGCACTACCAGGAACAGTTGGCTTTATTAGTCAAAGTGGAGCATTATGTACATCAGTTCTTGATTGGAGTTTACATGAGAATGTTGGTTTTAGTGCCTTCATTTCCATTGGTTCAATGTTAGATATTGGTTGGGGAGATTTAATTTATTATCTCGGAGATGATCCCCATACTAAAAGTATTGTAATTTATATGGAATCCATTGGGGATGCGCGTTCTTTTCTGTCAGCAGCGCGAGAAGTGGCATTAACAAAACCGATCATTGTCATTAAAGCCGGTCGTACTACAGCCGCAGCTAAAGCCGCAGCTTCTCACACGGGTGCATTAACAGGAAATGATGCTGTATTAGATGCAGCTTTTCGCCGTTGTGGGGTATTACGAGTCAATAGTATTTCTGATTTATTTGATATGTCAGAAGTATTAGCAAAACAACCCCGTCCCCAAGGTTCACGATTGACGATTTTAACTAATGCTGGTGGTCCAGGAGTATTAGCAACAGATACATTAATTGAAAATGGAGGAGAATTAGCAGCAATTTCTCCAGAAATAATGAGTTCTTTAAATGAAATTTTACCCCCGCAATGGAGTCATAATAATCCTATTGATATTTTAGGAGATGCTGATCCCCAACGTTATAAAAAAGCCTTAGAAATTATCACAAAAGATCCCAATAGTGATGGGTTATTAGTAATTTTAACGCCTCAAGCAATGACAGATCCTACCCAAATAGCCGAACAATTAAAACCTTATGTACAAATGTCTGGTAAACCAATTTTAGCCAGTTGGATGGGTGGTGCTGATGTAGCTGCGGGACAACAAATTCTTAACCGTCAAGGTATTCCCACTTATGCTTATCCCGATACAGCAGCGCGGGTATTTAGTTATATGTGGAAGTCCAGTTATAACCTGCGCGGTATTTATGAAACTCCAGTTTTACCGACATTCACTTGTGATGCTAATACTCGTAATTGTGCTAAAGTGGAAAATATTATTCAAGCCGCAAAAACAGCAAAAAGAACAATTCTCACGGAATTTGAATCTAAGGAAATCTTAGCCGCTTACGGTATTCCTATAGTTGCAGGTTGCATTGCTGAAAGTGCAGATAAAGCAGTTGAATGTGCAGAAAATCTGGGTTATCCCGTTGTTTTAAAACTTTATTCTCAGACTATTACCCATAAAACTGATGTGGGTGGTGTGCAGTTAAATCTGCAAAATGCGGAATCGGTAAAACTTGCTTATCAAAATATTGAAACATCAGTAAAACAGAAAGCTAAAGCCGCAGATTTTCTCGGTGTAACTGTACAACCAATGATAAAAACAGATGGTTATGAATTGATTATTGGGAGTAGTTTAGATCCGCAATTTGGACCAGTATTATTATTTGGTGCTGGGGGACAATTGGTGGAAGTTTTTCAAGATAGTTCTATTGCCCTTCCTCCTCTCAATACTACCCTAGCCCGGCGAATGATGGAACAAACTAAAATTTACAAAGCCTTGCAAGGGGTCAGAGGACGTAAAAGTATTAATATTACTGCTCTTGAACAATTAATGGTAGAATTTAGTCAATTAGTTGTGGAACAACCTGGGATTAAAGAAATTGATATTAATCCGTTGTTGGCTATTCCTCCCACTCCTATACATCCCGGAGGATTAATTGCCTTAGATGCGCGGATAGTTTTACATTCTGCTGATGTGGAAAAACATCAATTACCAAAATTAGCTATTCGTCCCTATCCTAGTCAATATATTAGTAATTGGAAATTGAACAATGGTACACCAATTACTATTCGTCCTATTCGTCCCGAAGACGAACCTTTAATGGTAGAATTTCACAAGACCTTATCAGAAGAAAGTGTTTATTTCCGCTATTTCCACATGATTAAATTGAGTCAACGCATTACCCATGAACGACTCACCCGAATATGCTTTATTGACTATGATCGAGAAATGGCTTTAGTTGCAGAATACCAAAATCCCGAAACAGAAAAGCGGGAAATATTAGCAGTAGGAAGATTAAGTAAATTACATGGTAGTAATGCGGCAGAATTTGCTATGCTAGTTAGCGACAAATTTCAAGATCAAGGCTTAGGGACAGAATTACTCCGCAGATTGTTAGAAGTTGGTAAAAACGAGAAAAGTTGCTGTATCTATGCTGATATTTTAGCTGATAATTCAGGTATGCAACGAGTATGTGAAAAACTTGGGTTCCAAATCACAAATACAAGTGATACAACAGTATTAAGGGCAGAAATTAAACTTTAAATGGGGTTGGCTGAAAAAATTTTTCAGCCAGTTATAATTAGGTGGACAGGAATCTGTTACAGTATTAGTCTGTAAATAAAAGCTACATAGCATAGATGTTTTTGAATTATGTAACCTATGCCGGCGAATTCCTGTCCTGAAAATGATGCTGATAACGGAAACTCTGATCCCCTTGACTCTATCTTTACTGACCTATCAGTAGATGAGGAATCAGAAGTAAGGATGGATTCCGCGTCTCTACCACCAAGCCGATTTAAAGGCCGTAGAGGCAAAGCTGCTCTAGTTTTAACTATAGTCTGGAGTGGTACTATTACCTTGCATTTAGTTTCCTGGGGTTCGATATTTGTCCTGGGACTAACAACAATGCTAGGTATTCATGCTTTGGGGATTATTTTCGCCAAACCCCGTCACCATTCCCAAGAAATAGAGGGAGATTTGCCTTTTGTTTCTGTGTTAGTGGCTGCTAAAAATGAGGAAGCGGTAATTGCCAGATTAGTCAAAAATTTGTGTAATTTGGAATACGGTAATGGTCAATATGAAGTCTGGATTATTGATGATAATAGTACGGACAATACACCCCAATTACTCGCCCAACTCAAGCAAGAATATCAACAACTTAATGTATTTAGGCGTGATCCTGACGCTAGTGGCGGCAAATCGGGGGCATTAAATCAAGTATTACCTCTGACAAAGGGAGACATTATTGCTGTATTTGATGCCGATGCCCAAGTTACACCGGATTTGCTATTACAAATAGTTCCGTTGTTTCAAAAAGAACGGGTAGGGGCGGTACAAATGCGTAAAGCGATCGCCAATGCTAAGGAAAATTTTTGGACTAAGGGACAAATGGCGGAAATGTTGTTGGATATTTGGTTTCAACAACAGCGTACCGCTATTGGTGGGATTGGTGAACTTCGAGGTAATGGTCAATTTGTCCGTCGTCAAGCGTTAGCAAGTTGCGGTGGTTGGAATGAGGAAACTATCACCGATGATCTGGATTTAACTATCCGTTTACATCTGGATAAATGGGATATTGAATGCGTTTTTTATCCGCTAGTGCAAGAAGAAGCGGTAACCAATGCTACAGCCCTTTGGCATCAACGTAACCGTTGGGCAGAAGGTGGTTATCAACGTTATTTAGACTACTGGGATCTGATTCTCAAAAACCGCATGGGGACAAGGAAAACCTGGGATTTGTTGATCTTTATGGTGACAATGTATATCTTACCGACAGCAGCAATACCAGATATTTTCATGGCGATCGCTCGTCATCGTCCCCCCATATTAAGTCCTGTAACTGGCTTATCTTTGGGAATGTCAGTAGTAGGAATGTTTGCCGGTTTAAAGCACGTCCGTTCCGATCAACAATTTAAACCATCTACCTATTTAATGGTACTTTTACAAACCCTGCGCGGCAGTTTATATATGTTGCATTGGTTAGTAGTTATGAGTAGCACAACGGCGCGAATGTCTTTCCGACCAAAACGCCTTAAATGGGTAAAAACTGTCCATACAGGTGTTGAGAAATAAGGAAATAAAAACCATAAATTTTGCAGGGTGAAGGATGAATTTTTTATCCTTCATTTTTTTGTATTGGCAACCAATCATCTAAAATTTGTTCTAATGAACCAATGGGGATAATAGGAAATATGTCAAGGGGAAGTTGTGAGCGATCGCTTGCTTCTAATCTAGCATCTTGATAACATTCATTAAATATTTCTAAAATGTAAGGTTTTAAACTAGGACTATCTTTAAGAGAGTTCTTAATCTGTTTGCGAAATGTTCTAATTTCCCCTAACCAATGTCCTTGATTACGTTCTCTTTCACTATCCCAACATTTGAGTTTTAGTAGATGTACAAGCAGCTTAGTTAATAAACTTTCAATTGCTCGTTTCTCACTTTTACCCATAGTTTCTAATTCTTCTAATAAATTCTCTAAATCAACAGCAGAAAATTGTCCTGTGCGAAGTTGGTTAATGGTTGTTCTTATCCACAGGTAATAATCTTGATCGTATAAGGTTTGAGTTGTGGGTTGTGTTGATGTAACCATATACTGGTGAGGATTTTACTATTTCTTTTATTTTAGGTTAATTTAGTGATAACTGTTATTAATTGAGTTGCAGATTTTACAAACTTGATTTATACTGGAAATAAGAGTTTATGAAATTAGCTTATATGTCAAATTTACTGGAAAGAATTACAATAAATCCTAAACAATGTGGTGGTCGTCCCTGTATTCGGGGGATGAGAATTAGGGTATCAGATGTATTAGATTTGTTTGCGTCTGGTTTAAGTGCTGAAGAAATTCTAGAAGAAATGCCGGATCTTGAAGCTGATGATCTCAAAGCAGCACTTTTATACGCTTCACGAAAACTCAATCATCCGGTGTTAGTTGCATGATAATCTGGATTGATGCACATTTATCACCATCTATTGCTACTTGGATTACTGAGACATTCAGTATAACTGCTTTAGCCTTGCGTGATGTAGGACTACGAGATGCTGAAGATGAGGAAATTTTTGCAGCAGCAAAAGCTCAAGGAGTTATTTTTATTACCAAGGATAGCGATTTTATTGATTTAGTTGATCGTCTGGGAACACCCCCGCAAATCATCTGGTTGACCTGTGGTAATACTTCAAATGCTAGACTGAGAGAGATTTTGAGTGCAAATTTGCTGGAAGCTTTGAAGATTTTATCTTCAGGTGAGGCATTAGTGGAAATTACTTGAGTTAATAGTAGGCATATATCAAGTAATTGGTTAGGAACAAACAGATTTTCAACCCTGTCACGTCACCTGCTATATCAGAAATACTTATGTATATATATTTAAATAGCCCTTGCAAATACATAATTTTTTTGTATAATATTTTCAATACAGTGTATAAATTAATAAAAAAATGCTAAGTCAATTTTTACCAGATAACCCTAGTAATACAACTGAAATAAAAACAACTATTTTAAAAATTAGAGGTAAAACCTTAATATACGGAAATGTTGTTTATCAAATTCATAATATTTCGAGCATTGGTTTAGTTGATCTGACAACCACAAAACCAATACCCAAATTATATTGGTCTTTGCTTGTAATAGGAATTTTATTTCTTCTTATTCCTAATGCACAACCAAGAATATTAGGATTTTTGCTTCTAGTTATTGTATCTTGGTTATTCTATCAACACAATTTGAAAAAAACTACGGAAAGGTATGGCATGACAATTTATGCCAATTCTGGGACTAAAACAATATTGGTTAGTAGAAGTGAGGATTTTATAAAAGGAGTAATTATGAATTTGTATAATGCCATGAATAGTGAGGAGCTAAAAGCCATTAATTTTAATTTTGAAACTTTGGATATGTCATCATCATCAGTTAAGATTGGAACAAATATAGGCGCTCCTGTAGTTACAGGTTCGGTTTCAGGAGACGTTGTTAGTCAAGTTTAATGTTAGTTGAAGTGATAAAAGATTTATTCATATTCAAAAATCTGAGGAGAAAAAACATGGAAAACAACTCTGTCAATATTGGAACAAACATAGGTTCTCCTATTGTAACTGGTTCTGTTACGGGAACTGTTTATAGTGGTTTCAAAGACTCATTCAACACTTATGGGAATCAGAAGAGTCTTGCAGAGGCAGCATTTGAAATTCAGCAGTTACTTGAACAATTGGAAAAATCATATCCAAGTAAAACAACAGTTGAAAAACTGACTTTTGCTGCCGAAGCTATAAGTCGGATTGATAGTGACCCTAAACTGCGTCCAAAAGTTATAAGTGCGCTGAAGGCTGGTGGAATGCAAGCTTTAGCGCAAGCTCTTAACCACCCTGTAGTTAGTTTTTTTATTGCTGCTTTAGAGGATTGGCAAAAGTCAAATTAAAAAATGAGCATTGCTGAATTGAGGTATGAAAATCAAAAATTTCATTTCTCAAACTCTTATTTTCTTTGCGCCTCTGCGTGAGAAAAATTCATACCTTCATTCACCAACGCCAAAAAATGTATAGTTTTTAATTAACTCAAAGCTGAGAGCGATCGCCTACACTAGAAAATAGATGTATGCCTTATCTTCCTATTGAGGTCAGTTAACATGGATATCAGTGTAACTTTAAATGAAATCAAAGCCCTGAGTATTGCCGATAGAATTCGGATTGTACAAGATATTTTAGAAAGTATCGCAGCAGAACAGGCTTATCCCGATTTAACAGCAGCGCAAAAACGAGAACTTGATCGTCGGATTAGTGATTATGAAACAAATCCAGATGATGTAATGACATGGCAAGAAATCAAAGCTTCAATTAGAGATTAAATAAGAAGTATTAATAACAATTTCACTCGTGTTAGGCCTTTTCTATATCTGATAATAATTCCTCTGCACTTAAATCAATTAATGGCACTCCATAATCATTTAATTTAAGAATAAAAGTTACTCTCTCTACTCCCAGTAACGCCGCAGCCATACCAGAAGAAAGGCGTTTCATTTCATATAGTTTAACTGCCATTGCCCATTTTGCTTCTTGTTCAAACTGTTCTCTAGTTTTACCAACAGCATCAGGTAAAGTTTCGGGGTAGTTAATTTTGAGTTGCAAAGACATGATTTATTGTATAGCAAAGGTTGATAAAATAATAACAAAGATCATGATTAACTCAAAGTATACGGCGATATCTGGGTTGTGGTGCGATTCCTAGGTCGCGCTTCGCTATCGCACCATCAAATTAACTCAAAGCTGAGAGCGATAGCGAAGCGCTCCGTAGGAATCGCCTTCCGTGGGGTTAAAGTCGGTAATGCGATCGCCAAGTCTATCAATTGGCATGATTCACTCAAATTCTTTTAATAGTTTCATAAGATAAACCAGTTGATTCTGCAATAATTTCTATGGCTATATTTTGCTCTTTCAAAGCTTTAGCAACTTTCTCAATACCTTTCTCAATACCTTTCTCAATACCAGCTTTCTCACCTTCTTCAAAGGCTGTATCAAATACATTTTTCACCTCTAAATACTGGACTAAACTCTTCTTATATTGTTGATAGCCAAAATCTGTATAAGGATTAAAGTATTTTGCAGCCATAACTACTCCTCCAAGATTATTTTAATGAAATACTCGCTGAATAACTTTAGAAAACTCTGTCTAATATTTCCTGTATAGCACAAAAAATGGGCGTAATTTTAATAGCTTCATAAGATAAACCAGTTGATTCTGCAATAATTTCTATAGCTATATTTTGCTCTTTCAATGCTTTGGCAACCTTCTCAATACCTTTCTCAATACCCTTCTCAATGCCCTTCTCAATACCGGACTTCTCACCTTCTTCAAAGGCTGTATCAAATACATTCTTCACTTCTAAATACTGCACTAAACTCTTCTTATATTGTTCATACTGCTCCACATTTAAGTGAGATATTTCCGCTATTTCAAACCCTTTCTGAAATATTGGTTCATTTAATATCACGGGTATATGATTAAAACTTTCTAAGTTCTTCAAAAAATACAGCCATTTATCAAAATGCGTCATTAATTCATTTTCTTGTTTATTAAATAATGGCATTTGTAAAAATTTAAAGTTTAACTTATCAAAGAAAATATCACCATCTTGATCTTTTAGACATACATCGCGCCTAAATTTAGATGTTGTATTTTCGTCATATTCAAAATCTAAAATGGCGATAAAATAGACGGGTAGTAAAAAGAAATTCCAATCGCCTTTTTCTGATTGTTCACGAATGGGGAATGTGGAATAAA
>NZ_LJOQ01000088.1:0-10587 GCF_001672255.1 Anabaena sp. AL09 | reverse complement strand
CCCAAGGTGTTATGACCTAGATAACGTTTACTCATGTTTTGAGTGGTTTGGTTCACATAAACTACAGATTACTCCGTTTATTTATGCTCTCCCTCAATTTATTCTCTTGTCTAGTCCCTTTGCTTCAGGAACGAATGATTTGTTGCAGGGGTTAGATTTTGCCTATCCAGGTTCTGTGGTGGTGGGAGGACAAGCCAGCAGCGGCTTTATGAATGGTCGCGTCGGCTTATTTTGTAATGATAAATTGTATCGGGAAGGTACGGTAGGCATCGCTTTAAGTGGCAATATCGTCTTAGATACCATTGTAGCCCAAGGATGTCGTCCCATTGGTGAACCGTTGCAAGTCACCAAAGCGGAACGGAATATTATTGTTGAGTTAGATGAAAAAGTCCCGTTGGTGGTATTGCGAAATTTAATTAGTAGTTTAAGTGAAGAAGATCGAACTTTAGCACAACATTCTTTATTTGTAGGTTTAGCAATGGATGAATTTCGGCTAAATTTACATTCAGGGGATTTTTTAATTCGCAATATTTTAGGAGTAGATCCTAATGCTGGGGCGATCGCAATTGGCGATCGCATTCGTGCCGGACAAAGGTTACAATTTCATCTGAGAGATGCCGAAGCATCAGCCCAAGATTTAGAAATTTTACTGCAAGAATATCAAAGTCAAAATGCCAGCGAACCATCTCCCGTAGGCGCTTTAATGTTCACCTGTTTAGGACGAGGAACAGGACTTTATGGCAAACCTAATTTTGATTCTCAACTATTTAGCCGATACCTCCATGATTTACCAATGGGTGGCTTTTTCTGCGGTGGTGAAATCGGTCCAGTCAGCGGCAGAACTTTCTTACATGGCTATACTTCTGTATTTGCTATTTGTCGTTCTTTAATCAGTGATAACAGCTAATGGTTAAATATAGCCGAGAAATAAGAAAATTACATCCTGTAAATCCTTAAATCCTGTAAATCCTGATTCAGACAATTTACCCAATTAAAAGCGTACTATGATTATCAATTAAAGCTGTATTCCCATCATTAACCGCACTATATTCTTCGATATAACGACGGACATGAATAGGAAAATGTGGATATTCTAACATAGCATCACCATCGGCAATAGTTGCCCAAAAATCCCGTAAACCGGGAGCTAGGATTTGTGCCTGTGCTAGTGGTAAACTTAAAGGTGGTAAAGTCAATAATTTGAGGACAAAAGGATAAGAGCGATCGCCCATCCATTGCCGTGATAATGTTTGTAAATTGGGAAAATCTGGCACTGATTCCACACGATGAGAAACAACTTGTAAGGATTCGTTACCCAATTCATCG
Source organism: Anabaena sp. AL09 (assembly GCF_001672255.1). Lineage (NCBI taxonomy): Bacteria > Bacillati > Cyanobacteriota > Cyanophyceae > Nostocales > Nostocaceae > Anabaena > Anabaena sp. AL09. Next base: position 9,261 of record NZ_LJOQ01000088.1, on the reverse strand, counting down.
CGGTTAAATTCCAATACCCGATAAGGATGAGGATAGCTGACTAAAGAACCCGTGGTAATATCATATATTCCTTCCTCACAAGCCACATCTTGAACGTGCAAATGTCCTGTAAATACTAACTTAACTCCATAGCGTTGTAATAATGTCCGCAGTTCGGGAGCATTTTCCAGCATATAACGATTTGCCATCGGATGATTTGATTGATTAGGTAAATGTTCAACCACATTGTGATGGATCATTACTAAAACAAATTCATCTTTAATGCTTGCTAATTCCCGTTCTAACCACTGGAATTGTTGACTATCTAACCGTCCTATTTGCTCACCTTGATCATTAAATGAGTTAGAATTAAGACCGATTAACCTCACTCCTGGGAATATCTGCCGATTGTAATAATGTTGTTGAGGATTTTCATAACCAAATTGTTGGTAATAATAGGGAAAATCTGCAAAGCCAATTGATTGTTCATTAGCCATTAAAACAGGGAGATCATGATTACCAGGAATCACATAAGATGGAAAAGGTAATTGAGATAGCCTGTTTTGTAACCAATTGTGATTTGCTGGTTCACCATGTTGGGTTAAGTCTCCAGGGATCAAGATAAAATCTAAATCTAATTGGGTTAGATGTGCTAATACACTATCAAAAGCTGGAATACTCACTTCCACCAAATGAAAGCGACTAGGATGATCCCAGATGGTTTCAGGAAGCGCAATGTGTAAGTCGCTAACTATAGCAAAACGAAAATTGAGTTTCATTGATTTTAAGAAAATGTTAAAAATAAAGTTGCAAAAATTCTTATTCTTAAAGTATAACTCTCACTGTGTATACCTGTGTAGGAATATTTAGACTTAATAATAGTTATATACATTTGTTTAGAATTGTTGTTTTTTTAAGGAGAGTAAATTTTGTCACCTGTTCGAGTTCGTCAGCACGTTAACCCCCTTGCGAGTAAGTTCCAAACCCCAGCCGCTTCTCCAGAATGGCAAAAGATTTATATCCAACAAAACCTACCTCTACATTTAGATATCGGTTGTGCTAGAGGTAGATTTGTCCTCAAAATGGCACAGGTAGAACCAAATTGGAATTTTTTAGGTTTAGAAATTCGAGAACCGCTAGTAGTAGAAGCAAATAGAATCCGCGACGAAATGGAATTAACAAATTTGCATTATCTGTTTGCAAATGTGAATAATTCCCTAGTTTCCTTATTATCAACATTACCTGTTGGAAGCTTGCAAAAAGTTACAATTCAATTTCCTGATCCTTGGTTTAAAAATCGCCATGCAAAACGTCGGGTAGTGCAACCAGAATTAGTCACAGAATTAGCAAAATATTTAACAGTTGGTGGTATTGTTTTCCTGCAATCTGATATAGAATTTGTAGCAGTAGAAATGTGCGATCGCTTTCATGAACATCCTGCATTTGAAAAGCTAGGAACAACAACATGGTTAGCCGAAAACCCCCTTCCTGTCCCCACAGAACGGGAAATAGCCACTCAAAACAAAGGTGAACCAGTTTATCGGGCTTTATTTAGAAAACTATAATCCGAGATCCTGGGGGAAACGATGCCGAATTTTGTCAGCGGGAATGGGGCGCATCTCTAACAGACATTCGCTGTAGCTGGGTCAGGTGCCGTCTTGTGTCAATGACTGATTGCAAAGATTCATGGACTTTTCTACTCCCTGTTTGAAACTAAATTCAACACACTCAACGACAAAGTTTAAGACTTGAGACATGACTTTATTTTCAGTGGCAGAAAATCGCCCTAAAACATGAGAAACAGTATGAGAATTATCCCCATCTATTGCGTTCTTTGGTTTACCTATACCAATTCTTAATCTAGGAAAATTTTGGGTATTCAGATGAGAAATAATACTTTTCATGCCATTATGTCCACCCGCAGATCCAGACAACCGCAGGCGAGTTTTGCCCAAGGGTAAATCTAGATCATCATAAATGATTAAGATTGATTCAGGCGGTATTTTGTACCAATTGGTTACGGCTTGAATAGCTTGTCCTGAAAGATTCATATAGGTTAAGGGTTTGAGTAACCGAATTTTCCCATTACCTGCTGCATTCCCTTCGCCAAATTCTCCTTGAAACTTGCGATTTTCAGCTAGAGAAATTTGCCAAGCCCGAGCTAGGGTATCTATAGCTGCAAAGCCAATATTATGACGAGTTTGGTCATATTTAGGCTCTGGATTTCCCAGTCCGACAATTAGCTGGGGAATCACCAAAGCCGTTGGTTTTACTTGTTCATCTTTCATCCTTGTACGTTTTCTGACTGGGTTTTTCCAGCTTCAATGTGTTTATGCTCTAATTCAGCGGTTGTTTTCACAGTTTCTTTTAATTGTTCAGATTCTTTTTTGAACTCGCTTTGAAATTCATTAGAGGCTTCTTGAAAACTGCGAATCGTTTTCCCCAAACTGCGCCCAATTTCTGGTAACTTCTTCGGTCCAAAGATTAATAATGCAACTACCATAATGACACCCATTTCTGGTAAGCCGATACCAAATATATTCATTCTTGTCTCCTGTATACGGAAAAACCGCCACAACTACCTTATAGCTTTGGGATCTAGATTAATTTTATCGCTATTTTTAGGTATTTTTTTGAATAATGAAAAAACTGGGACAAGCCAGGTAAAGTTTTATACTGCTCGGTTAAGGGTAAAAAGTCGTTATATCGTAGGTTGGGTTGACGTATGTTACCCAACAAAATTCTCGATCATGTTGGGTTTTGCTGTCGCTCAACCCAACCTCCATTTCCTTAACCGAATAGTATTAGGGTAGATGCTAATTATCAGCTTGATGACTGGATAGCCATTAGCCGCCTAAACTGCGCCAATCAACAAGCACGTCCTGAATTAACAGAGACTTGTTATAAACTTGCAGGATAATTAGCAGAAATACCAAAAATAAACCCATAAACACACCCATTAAAGGTGTTGTTCCCCAACCTGGAGACACTTTACCATACTCAGCATTTAAGGGTCTGAGAATATCTCCTAACTTAGTCCGTTGTGCCATAGTTCACCTAAGAATTAGTTACCAAAGCTTTTTTAAATTTTTTCAGACATTCCCAAACCTTTACAGGCTGGGGATTCTTGGTTTAAACTTACCTATTTTCGATTGACCTAATCACAGGTTTAACAGTTCGCATTTACTCATGTCTTTGTCACGAATAATTACCCAAGCTTTTATCCAGTGGTGGATAAGTTCCCGGTTGTCTCACGGTACATGGATGAATCCAAAAGCTGTTCTTAAATTATCGCAGTTTGTGATCTTTGTTGAGCGATATTGCTGGAGGTTTTTGCCACATTTACAAAAATACATGATTTTGCCTGGACTGATAGGGCCATCAGGAATATCCGGTAAGGGTAAAGAAAGCTCGGAGGCTTTAGCTCTGAGTGTGTCAATAAGCTCCTGTGCCTCAATGTGGGTTAAAAAACAGGAATATATAAGTGTATAAATATTATTGCGATACTAAAGTGCTACAATAGTCCAGGAATATAATAATTACGTCTGTGAAGTGTTAATCCTGATGAGGTTTGAAATGGGTATAAAAAATTATAATTACACTAAGGGTTACACTGATTTTCAATCATGTTAATGACCTTAATAGCTTTTTCATAGTAGTCTTTTATTCTTGTATAGGTTATACCCGAATCTTCACCATGGGCGATATTATTTCTATTAGCAACAATACTATTAATTGCATCTTTTAATTCACCTTCCGTAGCTTTTTCTAGATTAGATTGCCATTCTCGACTAAATGATCCCGTTAACTGAAGTATTTTTTCCATTTTAGGGTTTTGTAAATCCTTCAATTTACTTTCTACAAAGTTAGTAACTTGAGTATTAGAAACCTTTTTTGCATATTCACTATATATTGCTCGCACAGAATTTTCTAAAAATCCTGAAACTAATATACATAAATATTTTGCCCAATGAGCTTGTAATTCAATATCCTCTTTTGGTAGTTGATCAATTTTGGCAAATACTTTGTCAAGTTTTTGTTTAGCCCGTATCACCTCATTATTCTTCATTTTATTTCAGTAAAAGCCTCAGTTGCCAATTTAATTCTTTCTTTGACAATTCCTACTTCAGAAGTACGAGCCGTATTTGTTGTCACTTCTTGAAAATCATGATCATTAAGCAGTGCTTCATACTTTAATGATAGTGAATCAATGTCTTTAATCTCACCATTTTCTAAACGACGGGCAATACCTATCATTACTGCATCAAATACAGCAGCATTTAAGTTTCTTTTTGGTTTAAATGCCTTACCGCCAATGCAATCATAGATAGTTTTAATAGTGGTTTCAAATTTCTGTTTAATTTCTTGACCGGAATAAATTTTAAGATGGCGATTTTTACCCATAAATTCATTAAGAAACTCTGTCATTGGCTTCTTGTATTCATCAGATTTAAAATAAAGTGTAAGAAACCTGAGAATCATTTCTTCATCGCGCATATTTTTATCACTTTTGCCATATATAGATCGCCATGCAGGATGATTATTCATATCTTTTAATAAATCATTAAATTCACCATGATAAATAGATGAACGAATCTCTTGAGCTTTTAAGACAGTACCGCCTGTATTTAGTCTTTTAAAAATATGATAAATACTGCTATCATCCTCAGATGGTTCATCTTGAGTGACAATTGTGGCGTGTATAATTGAGTCATCTAATCGCCGACGATCTTCCTCTTCCAAAGAATCATAAGTGCATCCTTCAAATTGCTTTTGTACATTTTTAAGGGCAAATTTTTTATCACTTGGTTGAAAAATGCCATGATAAAAATATTGAAGTGTCCTTAATCTTTGCTGTCCATCAATTACTAATAGTTTTCCCGTTTCTTTCTCTTTTGAAAAAAAGATTCCTGGAACTGGTAATCCAATTAAAAGAGATTCTATAAAACGTGAAGCTTGATCTAATTTCCAGACATAATGACGTTGTAATGAGGGAATATATATACTCCCATTTTTCAGTCGTTTCACCAGACTATCAACAGGGTAATCTGCTCCATAACTAGTTATAGAGTATTTAAATGGAATATTTTCGTCTTCGTCCTCTTTAAAATTTTCGATAATATCTGTCTCACTACTTGTTTCAGTTATGTTCATGTTTTAGCGTGCCTTGTGATATTTCACTACAAAATCATTATAACGGACAAATATCCTCACGATTTATCATCACCCTCCCCCAAAGATCACGAAAATGCTACAATCTACACCATGCTAGGGGTGCTTGGGAAACCAAGCTGAGATCAAACCCTTAACACCTGAGTCTGGATAATACCAGCGGAGGGAAGCTGTTTATTTGAGGATTGTAATATGCGGACAGAATGGGTAGCCAAGCGACGTGGACAAGCTAACGTATCGCAAATGCACTACGCCCGTCAGGGTGTGATTACTGAAGAAATGGATTATGTAGCGAAGCGGGAAAAGCTGCCTGCTGAACTTATCCGCGCCGAAGTGGCACGGGGACGGATGATTATCCCTGCGAATATTAATCATACTAACTTAGAACCGATGGCCATTGGTATCGCTTCTAGTTGTAAAGTTAACGCCAATATCGGTGCTTCTCCCAATTCTTCTAACTTGCAGGAAGAAGTTGATAAACTCAACCTGGCGGTAAAATACGGTGCTGATACTGTGATGGATTTGTCCACAGGTGGCGGTAATTTAGATGAAATTCGTACCGCAATTATCAATGCTTCACCTGTTCCCATTGGTACAGTACCAGTTTACCAAGCTTTAGAAAGCGTTCACGGCACTATCGAAAATCTCACCGCTGACGATTTTCTCCACATCATCGAAAAACACGCCCAGCAAGGGGTAGACTATCAAACTATCCACGCGGGAATTTTGATTGAACATCTACCTTTAGTTAGAAGCCGTCTGACAGGGATTGTTTCTCGTGGTGGCGGAATTTTGGCGCGGTGGATGTTGCATCACCACAAACAAAACCCCCTGTATACCCATTTTAACGACATCATTGAGATTTTTAAGAAATATGATGTTTCTTTCAGTTTAGGCGACTCCCTGCGCCCAGGATGTACCCATGATGCCTCAGATGAAGCCCAGTTGGCGGAACTGAAAACTCTGGGAAATCTCACCCGCAAAGCTTGGGAACATGATGTGCAAGTCATGGTGGAAGGTCCTGGTCACGTACCTATGGATCAAATTGAGTTCAATGTCCGCAAACAAATGGAAGAGTGTTCGGAAGCTCCTTTCTATGTTCTCGGTCCTTTGGTGACTGATATTGCTCCTGGTTATGATCATATTACCTCAGCTATTGGGGCAGCTATGGCGGGCTGGTACGGTACAGCGATGTTGTGTTATGTGACACCTAAAGAACATTTAGGTTTACCTGATGCTGAAGATGTGCGTAATGGCTTAATTGCGTATAAAATTGCGGCTCATGCAGCGGATATTGCTAGACATCGCCCTGGTGCTAGAGATAGAGATGATGAACTTTCCAAAGCGCGATATAATTTCGACTGGAATCGTCAATTTGAGTTATCTTTAGACCCAGAAAGAGCGAAGGAATATCACGACGAAACTTTACCCGCAGATATCTATAAAACTGCTGAGTTTTGTTCAATGTGTGGACCTAAATTCTGTCCAATGCAGACTAAGGTTGATGCTGATGCTTTGACTGAATTGGAGAAGTTTTTGGCTAAAGAACCTGTAGCGCAAGGTTAATTAGTGAACAACCAGATCCCCGACTTCTCCAAGAAGTCGGGGATCTGAGAACATCAATATTAAAATGTAAAAATCTGCAAGTGAACAAATTAAGTTTCATCCAAAAATTTCTGAACCGATAAAATATCAATCTGTTTAAATGGGTGAAGAATAAGCAAATCTTCATCACCTGTAATAATACATTGAGCTTTGCCACTAACAGCTAATTCTAGGTATTTATTATCTTTAGGATCTCGACATTCATTGATTTGTTCAGTAATATTAATAAACTCGATAGTTTCTACTAAATTATCTATTAATTCCCTCCGTCTTTCTAAGGTAATATAACGGTTGAATTTTGGTCTTGATAAAACTTCTTGTAACTCGGCAAAAACAGCAGCACTTAACAAGATAATACCTACATCTTGAGCTTTATCTAATGCCTGACGTGGTTTACTTTGACTAAATAAAAATGCACTTACGAAAACATTTGTATCAAATACAAAGCGGCGTTTATTTATCATCTTGCAAAATAGATTCTAAAATTTCAGAAGTTAAACCATTAGCTTGTGCCTCTTGACTAGCTTTATCCATTGTGTTTCTAAGTTTTTGAAGTGCTTCTTTACTATTTTTTAATAAATTTGACTCCATAATTAATGCTAACTTTAGCTGAATTTGTTCCTGTTCTTCCTTAGTGCTGCGACGATAAGCTTCAGCAATATTTGATGGTACTTTGATGATTATTTCTTGGATCGTATTCATATTTTTACCATTTTTATTCTTCCTATTCGACAATTATAATCTAATTTTTGAATTGCTGCCGATTTTTGTGAATTAGTTTAACTTGTGGGGGTAAACCACTTTTCAAACTATGCTTTCGGTAGTATAATAATTATTATACAATATTTTTCATGTTTAGTGTAATTTTTGATATAATCAAATGACTCGACAATCCCATGATCAATTCGCTAAGGAATATCTAGAGGAATTATTAACACCTCTAGGAACAATTAAAAAAAGCGAAAAGGTTAAAAGTGAAGTTCAAGAAATTGATGTTTGGTTTGAACCATTTTCTGATCAAACTCAGGAAAATCTCCCTTTAGGTTTATTAGGGAAGATGGCAAAAACTCAATGTTTATTTGAGCCTTTTCGCAATCCACCATCAGAAATAGAAATTCGCAGTTGTTTACTTAAATTATATGCTGTTCATGGCGATGTAGTTAGGAAAGCAAAACGCGAAAACAGAAATATTGCTGAATCAGATTTACCGATTTTATGGATTTTAACACCAACTTTTTCAGATCGGATGATTGCGGGTTTAGGTGCAACTGAAATTGCAGAAGATTGGGTTAAAGGTGTTTATTTTCTACCGAATATCCTGAAAACGGCAATAGTTGTGATTCATCAATTACCAGAAAATGAGGATACGTTATGGTTGAGAGTTTTGGGGAAAGGAGGAACACAAAAAAGAGCAGTTGAGGAGTTAACTGAGTTACCAGAAAATAACCCTTTTCGAGAGAATTTGTTAGAAATTTTAGCGGACTGGCGCAAGAATTTAGAATTGAGAGATAATTTAAGTAAGGAACAAGAGGAAGTAATTATGAACTTATCACCAGCTTATTTACAACAAATAGAAGACTGGAAGCAAGAAGGAAAGCAAGAAGGTAAGTTAGAAGCAGAACTTTATTTTATAACTTCTCTTCTGGAAGGGCGTTTTGGTAGTTTGGATGCTGAGTTATCTGGTTTGGTGGAAAAGATTGCTAATATTCCTATTTCTGAACGTACTCAGTTACTTCTTTCTTTGGGTAATTTATCCCGTGAGGAATTGTTACAAAGATTACAGGATCAATAAATTTAAGGTATGGCTGTATATCTGCGGAATGTGTGATATAATGAGCCAAATTCACCGAAAACCTAGATAGAAAACCGAAGCCTATGTATATTTTCAACTGTATTTTTACGGGAAAGAAGGTATTTTCAGATGACTACTCAGCCAAAATTGAAGATGATGGTTTTGTTTGGGTTGTTGATGGGAAATATGAAGAACTCAGTGATCAAAAATTTGATGATAGCCTCTTCGGAGGTAACAAGAGTGCTGAAGGTGAAGACGTGACTGAGTATAAGCCTGTTGTGAATACTCTCCTAAAAGCTTTTCGTTTGGAAGAGCCTGTTACCATTACATCTCTAAACGATTTTAAAAAGACTTTGAAGAAATATACAGCTAACTTAATTGCTAAACTTAACGAAGCAAATCCCGCCCATGTTGCTGTTCTTAAAACAAAACTACCAAAATATGCTAAACAATGGGCAGAAAACTTCGATAAGATCAGAGTGTATGTAACTGAGGGCGATGGGTTTGAAACCGAGGGAACCCTAATCATATTGACGCAAGATGTTCCATTTGGTGAGGAAAAGCCCAATGACAAATGTAAAATAACTGTTTTAGTAGATTCTTTGATTAAAGAGAAATTGTGAAGGGGTAGAAACAGCTTGATAATTTCTACCCATAACTATCCATATATTACTGTTTGTCCAAGTCTTCAATAAGTTGATCAACAAATTCCC
>NZ_LJOQ01000087.1:50528-66654 GCF_001672255.1 Anabaena sp. AL09 | reverse complement strand
TGCCGTTTTTCATCCCCTGTCTAAAGCACGAAAGACGGAACTTCGTTCCTGTTTCTCAGGGGCTTTCAAACTTTCCGGGCTATCTTGTAATTTTTACGTAAGCATTCAGCCGTCATCTAGACTGTTACGTAGCTAAATTTGATCATCCTAATTTAGTGGGGGTAATTCATGAATTACCCCTAAGGGCTGATTGCTGAACGCTTATATCTAATGTACCAGATTTCATAAACTTTTTATTGATCATGGCTAATTCAAGTGATAGAAATATTGATTTAACATCCACTGGTGGCGTTAATTTCTGGTTTGATAAGGGATTTACATGGCTAGTATATATCTTCTCTGGTATTACTGTAGCTATCCTCTTTCTCATGACCTGGGTGATTTATAAAGAAGCACAACCAGCTATTGATAAGTTTGGATTGGGCTTTTTATGGGGTCAAGATTGGGATACAGGGAATCAAATTTTCGGGGCATTACCTTACATCTACGGAACTTTGGTCAGCAGTGCGATCGCTGTTTTATTAACTATACCCGTAGGCATATCCATAGCCTTAGTCACAAGTGAAGACTTTTTACCAAATCCAGTCAAAACTACCATAGCCTTTGTCATCGAATTAATTGCCGCTATCCCCAGTGTAATTATTGGTTTATGGGGAATTTTCATCTTTATTCCTTTCATCGTCCCCATAGAAAAATGGTTAAGTAGTGTCTTTGGGTTTATACCACTATTTAATACACAAGACCCTGCCGGCAACAATATGTTGACAGCAGGTATTGTTCTCGCCATTATGACCTTACCCGCAATGGCAGCTATTTCTCGTGATGTTTTAATGGTTATCCCTAAAGAGTTACGTAGCTCATCTATGGCTTTAGGAGGAACTCGTTGGGAAACAATTTTTCGAGTTTTATTACCAGCAGCATTTTCTGGGATGGTTAGTGCAACAATGCTATCTCTAGGTAGGGCTTTAGGAGAAACAATGGCTGTAACAATGCTAATTGGTAACTCCGCCCAAATCAGTCTATCTCTTTTAGATCCAGCGTATAATATCCCCGCAGTTTTAGCCAATGAATTTGCCGAAGCCGAACCAGGTTTACATATTGGGGCATTAAGTTATTTAGGTCTAATTTTATTTGCCTTAACTCTAGCTATAAATATTGCGGCTGTATTAGTAGTGGAGTGGGTTGCTAAAAAGAATAGATAAGTAGGGGCAAACCCCCCGTGGTTGCCCAAATTCAATTTATTCCTCTACAAAAAATCCAAAATCCAAAATCCAAAATCCAAAATTAACATGAGTGCTTATCCAAATTCAGAAATAGATCAGTCCACAGCGGATGAATTGTGTCAGCCATTATCCAGAGGTAGGCAGTTATTTACATACGCAATGAATGGGATTGCCTTTGGTTTGAGTGTTTTAGCACTGTTGCCACTATCATCCATATTGTGGGAAATCATGTCCCGGGGGCTTTCTGGCTTCAAGCTAGAGATGTTATTTCATCCATTAATTGAAAATGGGTTTGCTAATGCTATTCTTGGTACTATACTTATGGTAAGTATCGGTGCATTACTCAGTATTCCTGTGGGAGTAATTACAGGAATTTTCTTAGCAGAATTTAGTCAAACCAGCCCACTTACTCAGTATGTCAGGTTTATTACTAGCATTCTGACAGGTGTTCCCTCCATTGTTGTTGGGATATTCGCTTACGGTGTAATTGTTTTATTAACTAAGGGATTTAGCGCCATTGCCGGTGGTTTTGCCTTAGCTGTAATCATGCTACCAATGATAGTATTGACAACGGAAGAGGCTTTAAAGCTAATTCCTGTTCCCCAACGTCTTGCATCCGCAGCCTTAGGAGGAACTCGTTTTCAAACTACCTTTCGTGTTATTGTTAGTTCGGCTATCCCAGGGATTACTACAGGTATTTCCTTGGCTATAGCCCGTGCTTCTGGCGAAACAGCACCACTGATTTTTACCGCTTTATTTAGTCAAAATTGGTCAGATAGTTTATTAAGTCCTACTGCTTCCTTACCAGTATTGATTTTTAACCTTTATAACAATCCTGATCCAGCCGTAAATCAATTAGTATGGACAACCTCCATCATTCTCCTAACTTTAGTTTTGTTTTTCAGCGTGCTATCTCGCGTAATTGCTAAGAAAAGATAAGGTCAACTAAAAAATTTTCTTTCGTAAGTAGGTGGACGTGAAATAACCAAAATGTGTAATGATATGTAAATTAACTTCAATGCGTTATTATTGTTGAGTTTTAGCCATTTCACAAAACGAAATATATTTTGATTTTCCTCCGCCCACCTACTTACTTTAGTCAATCATGAGTAACTTAACTACTGCCATCCAAGTCAAGAATCTTAGCTTTTACTACGGAAACTATAAAGCTATTGAAGGAATATCATTAGATATCTATAAAAATCAAGTTACTGCATTAATTGGTCCTAGTGGTTGTGGTAAATCTACATTTATTAAAACCATTAATCGGATTAGTGAATTAGAAGGAAAAGTCAAAGTCGAAGGTCGGATAGAATTTTTTGGTCAGAACATCTACGATCCTAAGATTAATATCAATCGTCTGCGTCGAGAAATTGGCATGGTATTCCAAAAACCCAATCCTTTTCCCATGAGCATTTATGAAAATGTGGCTTATGGTGTGAGAATTGCTGGTAAATCTCCAAAAGTAGTATTAGATGAAATTGTCGAATCTGCCCTGAAAGGTGCGGCTTTGTGGGATGAAGTCAAAGATAAACTTCATCAGTCTGCTACAGGTCTTTCTGGTGGACAACAACAACGTCTCTGTATCGCTAGGGCTTTAGCGGTTAAACCCAAGGTTTTACTAATGGATGAACCCTGTTCAGCCCTTGATCCGATCGCTACAATGAAAGTAGAAGAATTAATTCACAAATTGCGAACAGAATTCACGATTGTGATTGTTACTCATAATATGCAGCAAGCAACTCGCGTTTCTGATTTTACTGCTTTTTTCAGCACCGATGAAAGCCGCATTGGTCAAATGGTGGAATTCGGGGAGACTCGTCAAATCTTTCGGAATCCGCTAGATACTCGGACTCATGACTATGTGTCTGGACGATTTGGTTAAGTACATACAATAGAAAAGTGTAGATTGAGGGTAATCAGGATTTAAAATTAATTGCATTCCTATTCCCAAATCCGAAATTGGTATGACTCATTCTCCAGATATTGTCACCTTAGCTCGTTGGATGGCGGCTGATTTTAGCAATCAAGCCCAGGTTTTTGAGAATCCGGCTTTTTTTGCCCATATTCGTGTATGTATGCGTCCCCTCCATTGGGGGGTGTTATCAGGGGTAAGTTTGTTTGTGGAACAAGCTTATGATTATATGCTGAATAAGCCCTATCGGGTGCGGGTGTTACATCTGACGACGGTGGGGGATAAAATCCATATTGAAAACTATACTGTCAAAGATGAAAAAGACTTTTATGGTGCTTCCCGTGATTTACCAAGATTGCAGACTTTAACGAGCGATCGCTTGGAAAGACTCTGTGGTTGTAACATGATTGTAGAGTGGACTGGGAACAAATTCCAAGGCACAGTCGAACCAGGAAAAGGCTGCATTGTCATCCGTGACGGGCAAAGAACCTATTTAGATAGTGATTTTGAACTTGATGGTCAACAGTTCATCAGCCGCGACAGAGGACGAAATCCTGATACAGATGAGCATATTTGGGGTTCTGTCGCAGGGCCATTTTACTTTGCGCGCTGGGCGAATTTTGCCGAAGAAGTCAAATTAAATCCCTAATCTCCACTGGAGGACAGGCTTTTTGTCTGTCCAGTCTGTGAAAAACATGAATCTTCAAAAAAATTTCTCCTAGATGGTGCAAATTTGGAAGAATGGTGCTACCATTAGTAATTGTGGGCGCGGCGACATAGCCAAGTGGTAAGGCAGAGGTCTGCAAAACCTCCATCCCCCGGTTCAAATCCGGGTGTCGCCTTTGAGAAAAATCAGCCAAAACCGATTAATTCACGGTTTTAGGTAATTCTGGGACGGGTTTAATACTCGTCCCAAATTTTATTGGGGTAAGTTTGGGGTAAGTATACCTTTAGCTATGCGACAACTATCTTTAGTGCTATTTTGTGCTGTTTAAATATGTTGGCAATGTGGTATATTTGACCTTACAGTATTACATAGCCTGATTCACAATATATATCTAATATGGCAGAAAAGCAATTAATTGAGTTTGCTTTAGAAGATGGAACTACTTTTTTAGTAGAAGTAGACAAACAACCAACCCAACCAGGAGCGCCGAAACCCGTATCACGAGGAAATGGAGTTTCTGTCACTGCTGCTAGTAAAAAGTTTGATCAAGCATTAGATGAAATTAAGCCTGTTATTACTACTGTTGTTTCTAAACTCAAGGATATTACCCCCAATGAAACAGAAATAAAATTTGGTGTCAAACTAACTGCTAATGCTGGAATTGTATTTAGTTCTTTGGGAAGTGAACTAACTTTTGAAATCACCGTGAAGTGGAATAACAAAACAGCATAGTTAGTTTATGGTAGATGCTACAAGAAAAGAATTACATAAAAACCACATTGCCAGAATTTATAATCCTTTTGATGATGTAAAAGGTGCAGGTTTATTGATATATGATAAATATATTATTACCAGCGCTCATGTAGTTGCAGATGCTTTAAATATTGCACATTCTACTCCAGAAAAACCTTCAGATTTAGTAAATGTTGATTTTCTCTTTCCTGCGGAAAAAAATAAGCCAAAGTTTGAAGCGAAAGTCATTGCATGGAAACCTCGATCTGATATTTATCAACATGGAGAAGATATTGCTATTCTGGAATTACAAGGTAATTTACCAAAAAGTGATATATCTTTTCCATTAAGTTTGGAAGTATCATATCAACATCAATTCTCTGTTTTAGGATTTCCTATAGGACATGATGAGGGGGTATTTGCAGAAGGAAAACTTGTAGATACTAATGGTTCTGGTTTGGTACAGATGGATGTAGAAAATCAATCTAAATTTTCTATTGAATCAGGTTTTAGTGGTGCGCCTGTTTGGGTTGAAAAATTGGCTAGTTTTGTGGGAATAGTTGTATCTTCAGAACTTGATCCAGATGGACAACCTTATGCGGGAGTACGAAGAAATGTTAAAGTGGGATACATGATTCCTGCAAAAATCATAATTGAATCTTGGAGTTTTTTGAGCCTCATTCAAGCCTTAACTGCTAATCTGGATACATCTATAAATTCTGCTATTCAAACAGCTTATAAATCTTGTGGTTTAGTAAATTCGCCTCAAACCACAGTAGAAGGTATTGTTAAAGATTTGTATGATTGGGATAAACGTAATTTAGATAGTAATGAAAAATTTAATCATAACGACAATACAGCACAATTTATAAAATATTTAATTACTAATTCTCAAATTCCTCAAACAAAGTTAGAAAAATGGGGAAGTGATAATATAGAAAATTTTGATAACCTGATTAAAAATGTTAACCAACAATATCAAAATACTGATACTAAACAGGAATCATACATATTAATTAAAATAGAACCATTGACAACAAAATCAAGATCAAAAATCCCAAAATTTAAAATTAGTGGTGGTGTTATTCCTAATATTCAAAATTATATAGAACACCAAACAGGGTTTGAGTCAATTAAATTTTCTGATTCTCCTGATGATAGCTTTACACTCAAAGAAATTGAAAAAAACCTTTTTCTTTCATTATTCCAAAAAATTCCTTGTAAGTTAGAAAAGGATAAAAAATTTGTATTTTTTCTACCACCACAATACCTTAATCATCCTGTTGAAACATGGGAAATTGATGATTTTGGAGATAGGATTCCTGTACGTCAGAGATATCCGGTGATGGTTCGTGATGTTACACGCTTAAACACAAACTATCTAAATGTTAAACAAAGCAATTGGATTGATAAATGGCAGCAATTAGAAAATATTACCTGCAATGATTTTCAAAAGCTACATGAATATAATGAAACAAGATTTTCTGTATTAATGAAGCAAGCAATTGGTGTTATACTAAATATTTTTGATGAGAATAAAAAAAATGATGCTGATAAAATTATTAAGATTTTTAGTTCATTGAAGAGTAATGTTGTTCCTATCGCTATCTGTCACAGAGATAAAATTACTTTAGAGCAACAAGAATATGAAATCAGAGCAAATAATGAGTTAAATTGCTATATTCATACATTACCTAATCATGTTCTGGAACAATATGAAAAATTTTTGCTTAATGACAACGACAATCAATATCTATTCGTAAATAATGTTTTTATCATTTACGAAAACCCTCACATTTTACCATTTAAAGCTGAAGCAATCATTATTAACTAGGTATTCTTATGACAGACTGGAAAATATTTCAAGGAAACAATACACAAGATACAAACTGGACCCTTCCAGAACCTCCCAGTTGGCGAGATTTTAATAATAGTGAAAGCGACCCCAAAAAAAGACGCGCAGAAACATTTCAAGCACGTTCAGAAGAAATAGACTTAGTGAATGCGGCTTTATATTTACGACGACCTTTATTAGTAACTGGGAAACCAGGAACAGGTAAAACTTCTTTAGCCTATGCTGTAGCTTATGAACTAGGATTAGGAGAAGTATTACATTGGCCAATTACCACCCGCACCACGCTAAAAGATGGACTTTATAGTTATGATGCCATAGGACGTTTACAAGATGCTAAAGATAAAGATAAAGACAAAGACAACTTAGCAGAAATTGGTAAATATATTAATTTAAGTTCACTGGGAACAGCTTTACTACCATCTGACAAACCCAGAGTTTTATTAATTGATGAAATTGATAAAAGTGACATTGATTTACCTAATGATTTACTACATATTTTTGAAGAGGGAGAATTTGAAATACCTGAACTAAGACGCATAGCTGATAAACTAGATCGGGTAGAAGTACAGACAGCATATAAAGATCAAAAAGCCACTATTGAAAAAGGTAGAATTCGCTGTACATCCTTTCCTTTTGTGATTTTAACCAGTAATGGTGAACGAGATTTTCCTCCTCCCTTTTTAAGACGTTGTATCAGATTAAATATTCAAGAACCAGATAAAACAGAATTAGAACGAATAGTTAAAGCACATCTACAGTTAGATGATGAACTATCTGAAAAAGCGGATAATTTAATTGAGCAATTTCTCAAAAAACGTCAAAATGGGGAATTAGCAACAGATCAACTTCTTAACGCTGTTTACTTAGTTACTAGAGAAAATTCACCAACAGGGACAACTAAAGATGATTTGATTGAGAAAATATTAAAGTATTTAGATAGTTCCGAGGATTCATGATGAACAGGTTGATTGAACTTCTACAACACCTAGAACTGGACATGAGTGCAGAAGAAATTGCTGATGCTATTTGGTTAGCAAACCAGATCAAATTACCATTAGCAATTACATCTGTTGATGAAGTTACTCAACCAAATCAAATTTCTCAAACTGAGATTTCTAAATTACCTCAACGAGAAAGTGATCAAAATTTAGATGCTTCGGATGATTCTACAGTAGAAAACACTCAAGAAACTACAGCTAAAGCTTATACAAGAAATGCTGTAGATTCTATTTCTCAATCTAATTCTCCTGAAAAATCAACCTCTGAAAAATCAAAACCTGCATCACCAGGAGTACCTTTCAAATCTCCTGCTGTTGCTGCTTTACCTAATGCTTTAGAAATTGGTAGGTCACTCCGTCCATTGATGCGGAAAGTTCCATCTCGGATAAAATTTGTTTTAGATGAAGAAAATACAGCCCAACAAATAGCGGAAAATGATGTTTGGATACCAGTTTTAAAACCTGCGCGAGAACGTTGGTTAGATTTGGTGATAGTTGTTGAAGAAAACCGTGCGACTGTAGTTTGGGAAGAAACTATCAATGAGTTTCGCAAATTAATGGAAAGACATGGAGCTTTTAGAAATGTTTATACTTGGAATTTACGCACAAATGATGGTAAACCGCAATTTTTTCACCAGCAGAGAAAAGCCACAAAAAAACAACGTTCCCGCAGTCCCAAAGAACTATTAGAACCTAATGGTAGACGTTTAATATTATTAATTAGTGATTGTATTTCCTCTTTATGGTGGGAAGGAGAAATACATAATTTATTAGAATTATGGTCTAAACAAGTCTCGGTAACAATTCTGCAATTATTACCGGAACAATTATGGGAACGTACTGTTTTAGATTTGGGTATTTCCGTTTCTTTAAGTGCGATTGAACCAGGTTTACTCAATTCTAAATTGACTATTCATGATTTCCCTTTCTGGTTAGAAGAAAAACCCAATCAAGCGCTAAAGTTACCTATTGTGATTTTAGAACCTGAATCTTTAGAATATTGGGCAAAAGTGATTGCAGGTACAGGTAATATTGACACAGTGGGTATTTTATTTATGCCTAACTGGAAAGAGTTAAAACCCACAGATAAATTATCCAGTTCACAAACAACAAAAGATCCAGAATCATTAGTTAATAAATTTTATGATAGTGCTTCACCTTTAGCGAGAAGATTAGCAAATTTGATGTCTTCTGCACCTGTAAGTATACCTGTAATTCATCTGATTCAAGAAAAAATGTTGCCACCACCAAGAAAGCCAATTATTTTGGCGGAAATTTTTATGAGTGGTTTGTTAGAACCTAAGTTAATTAGTAAAGAAAATCAACCAGAAAAATGGCAATATGAATTTGTTGAGGGAGTGCGAGAAGTTTTATGGCGTTCTGTAAGATTAACAGAAATTGAAGCCATGTTCAAAGCTGTTTCTGAATATATATGTCAGAAAGCTGGTATATCAATTAGAAGTTTTCCTGCATTGCTATTTCCTAATTCTGGTTTGGATGAAAAAACAAAGGCAGAAATTTTCCCCTTTGCTGAGATTAATCAACAAGTATTGCGTCAGTTAGGGGGAGATTATGCTAGGTTAGCAGAACAGTTAAACCCAGTAGGGGTAATTCACGAATTACCTCTACCAGAAATTAAAACCTTTGAATTTGAATCTGCTATCATCACAGAAAATGAGACATCTATCAACTTAGTACCTTTTAACTTTGAAGTTGCTACTATTGAGCTTAAAAAATTAGGATGGCCGGAACAAAAAACAGAATTAAATATTAACAAGCAAAAAAACCAAGCCCAGCATTTTATAGAAGACTTAGGTAATGGTATTCAACTAGAAATGGTAGCAATTCCCGGTGGTAGTTTTATGATGGGTTCACCAAAAAATGAGCCAGGACGCAGGGAAACTGAGAGTCCCCAGCATCAAGTTACAGTACCACCGTTTTTATTGGGTAAATATCCTGTTACCCAAGCACAATGGCAAGCAGTAGCCTCTTTAACTCAAGTCAACCAAGAACTAAAACCAAACCCATCTAGGTTTGAAGGAGCAAATCGTCCTGTAGAACGGGTTTCTTGGCATGATGCGGTGGAGTTTTGTAACCGACTATCAAATCACACTCAAAGACCCTATAGACTGCCCAGTGAAGCAGAATGGGAATATGCTTGTCGTGCCGGAACTACCACACCATTTCATTTTGGCGAGACGATTACAACAGATTTAGCTAATTATGATGGTAACTATATTTATGGTGATGGAGTTAAAGGAATTCGGAAAGGAGAAACAACAGAAGTAGGAAGTTTTAAAATAGCCAATGAATTTGGATTATATGATATGCACGGTAATGTATGGGAATGGTGTCAAGACGATTGGCATAATAATTATGAATATGCGCCTACAGATGAAAGCGCGTGGATAAGCAATAAAGCTAAAATTAACAAGCTGCTGCGCGGTGGTTCGTGGGGCAGCGATCCTGGTTATTGCCGTTCTGCTTTTCGCGACCGCTACACTCTCGATATCTACTACTACCTTATTGGTTTTCGGGTTGTATGTAGTGGTGCGGCGAGGACTCTTTAGCCCTTTGCACTCTTGCGCTTTCGCGCTTTGCTCTTTCTTCTCTTTACCCCTACGAGCGTAGCGAGACGATTTTTTTTGTCTGAATCAGGATAACCAGGATTTAAGGATTTACAGGATGGGTTGGTCGTTTTGTTTATAGGTTTTCTGATACTGATTTTAATTGATTGTTTTATTGAGTTATGACTAGAAATATAAAGTAAAGTATCCTGTTAATCCTCTAATCCTGGATATCCTGATTCAGACAAAAATTAAACTCAATATCCATTAATTTAAGACTATGAAAGACTATAGAAATGTCAAACATCCTGTTAATCCTCTAATCCTGGATATCCTGATTCAGACAAAAATTAAACTCAATATCCATTAATTTAAGACCGTGAAATACTATCAACAACATCCTAACGCCTTTCCTGTTCAATATCTCCAAGACTTGTGGGGAGAAATCCAAGCTTGTCCCTATTTTGCTATCAATAACCTCAACCGAGATTTTATCAATACAAAAGGCTTTTCTGTGGTATTTCAACGTCAAGGTTTAGCAGAAGTTATTCAAAAATTCCCCTATTTTAAGCCTTATTTAGATTTGGCACTTTTACCTAATTGTAATGCTTTTTATCTGAATCCTTTACTACTCAAAGCAGGTTCTCGCGTTGACCCCCATATTGACCGATCTTTGCGTTCCTATTGTAAAACCGTTGAACCACCTGCATCTGTGAGCGTTCTTTATGTACGTGTACCAGAAGATATAGAGGGAGGAGAATTGGTGCTGAAGTTGCAAAAACGCCAAGTGGGACAAATTAAACCGCAAACCAATTCTTTAATTTACTTTCAGGGTGATTTAACTCATTCTGTCAATGCAGTGACAACTCCTGGAAATCGGTTAAGTCTTGTGTGTGAACAGTATAGTTTAAGTGAAGATGAACTTGAAGAAATACCAGAGTTTACATTAGAATCAAGAGCTAATCAAGGGAATGGAAAAAAACAAAAAAAGTAGGCTGATGTCAAAGGATGATATGATCAACTTGTAAAATACGCAAATACTATAAATATAGATTTCCCCATTTCTTTACCGATAAGAGAACTTCACAAAAAAGATTATCCAGTCTTATGGGGTATTTTTGATTTGTAAGTCTCTGAAACAATTTTTTAGGAGTATGTTAGAGGTGTTTATCTAAAAATTAACATTACTACCATTACCTCTAAGTGCAATGAAGCATAATCGCCTGATAGCTTTAATATCGGTATTCACACTAGCAATTAGTTTATCTGCCTGTGGAGAAACTAACTCAAAGAATCCCAATCCTAACAAATCTTCCAGTCAAACTACAACTGCTTCCAGCAAACTAGATTTAGGAGGTAATATTGAATTAACAGGTGCCGGTGCTACTTTTCCGTCACCGCTTTACCAAACCTGGTTTGCGGAGTTAAACAAAAAATACCCCAATTTAAAAGTTAACTATCAGCCAGTTGGTAGTGGCGCTGGTGTTGAGCAGTTTACCAAAGGGACAGTAGACTTTGGTGCTAGTGATGTAGCCATGAAAGATGAAGAAATTCAGAATATCCCCGCAGATAAAGGAGTGATCTTACTACCTGTAACTGCTGGTAGTATTGTTCTGGCTTATAACTTACCAGATATTGCTGATAGCTCAGGTGGCGTAGCCATACTCAAACTACCACGAGCAGTTTATATTGATATTTTACTAGGTAAAATCAAATCTTGGGATGATCCGGCGATCGCTCAAGCTAATCCTGATGTAAAATTACCAAAAGAGGAGATAAAAGTTATTTATCGGGCTGATGGTAGCGGGACTACAGGCGTTTTTACCAAACACCTTAGTGCCATTAGTCCAGAATGGAAAACTAAAGTAGGTGACGGTAAAAGTGTAAAATGGCCTGTAGGAATTGGTGCTAAAGGCAATGAAGGTGTTACCGCCCAAATTCAACAAACTCCAGGTGCTATTGGTTATGTAGAATATGGCTATGCCAAACAAAGTAATCTCAAATTTGCGAGTTTAGAAAATAAAGCTAAAAAGTTTGTTTTGGCTTCTGAAGAATCAGCATCTAAAACTTTAGCATCAGTAACTTTACCAGAAAATCTTCGCGCTTTTATTTCTGATCCTGAAGGGGAAGGTTCTTACCCAATCGTCACTTATACTTGGATTCTCGCTTATAAAAAATATGCTGATGCTGGTAAAGCCAAGGCAATAGAAGCAACTATTGAGTACGCTTTAACCGATGGACAAAAGTTAGCTACTCAATTAGGGTATGTTCCTTTACCAGCAAATGTGATTGCTAAAGTGGCTGCTGCTGCTGATCAAATTAGTCCTGATTATAAAATCTCTCTTGGCGCTGATCCTAAAACTACAAAGTAATTAAAAATTAACAATTAAAAATTAAAAAGCAGATGGTATAAGCTTTTCATGGATTTTTAATGGTTGCTTAACTTACGCCGTATTGTACTAGTTTTGAGAAAGTTAGCTTTTTCCCACATCTTAGAGTCAGCATTCATGGCCATAAATTTTCCAGAAACCCCATTAGTCACGAAAAATCGCTCGGAAATAGACAGAAATCTAGATCGGAGCTTTATTTGGTTAACTCGAATTTTTGCCCTAGCAATTGCTGGAATTTTATTATGGATTACCTTGCAAGTTGCTATTGCGGCCAGTCCAGCGATCCAAAAATTCGGGATTAATTTCTTAATCACCAGCAATTGGAACCCTGTTAATAATGAATATGGGGTATTACCTGCGATTTATGGGACTCTCATGAGTTCTTTAATCGGACTAGTTTTAGCAGTTCCGATTGGTGTGGGGACAGCGATTTTATTGAGTGAGGATTTTTTGCCATCCCAGGTAAAATTTGTACTGGTATTTTTAGTAGAATTACTAGCTGCCATTCCCAGTGTTGTCTACGGAGTCTGGGGAATTTTCGTTTTAATCCCGATTTTAACTGATTTGGGCAAATGGCTGCATCATTATTGGGGCTGGCTACCTATTTTTAGTACCTCACCTACAGGGCCAGGAATGTTACCTGCGGGAGTGATCTTAGCAATTATGACTTTGCCAATTATCACCGCTATTTCTCGTGATGCTTTGATTTCTGTACCTTCGGGTTTACGTCAAGCTGCCTTGGGAATCGGTGCAACCCGTTGGGAAACAATTTTTCAAGTTATTATCCCCGCTGCTTTTTCTGGCATTGTGAGTGCGGTGATGTTGGCACTTGGTAGAGCTATGGGTGAAACAATGGCTGTGACAATGTTAATTGGTAATGCCAATAATATTAACATCTCTTTCTTAGCACCATCTAATACAATTTCTTCCCTACTAGCAAATCAATTTGCTGAAGCTAATGGGTTACAAGTTGCTGCTTTAATGTATGCGGCTTTAATCCTATTTGTATTGACGATGATAGTCAATATTCTGGCAGAGTTTATTGTGGCGCGAGTCCAGAGACTATAGTGATAGGTTAAATTATGACTTCTTCTTTTGAGCAAAGAAGCTTGACTCGTTCTCCTTCGTCTCCTCGGACATTGTTGAATACAGCAATGACTGGATTAGCTTTTATCTGTGGAGTATTGGCACTAGTCCCCTTGTTGGCAGTGCTTTATTATGTAGTAATTAGAGGGTTTAGTAGTTTAAATCTCAATATTTTTACGCAGTTACCACCGCCGCCTTTTGGCAAAAATGGCGGTTTTGGTAATGCCATTGTTGGCACAATTCTCATGGTCGGGATTGCCGCTGTCATTAGTGTTCCCTTTGGTGTATTGGCCGCAATTTATTTAAATGAGTTTAGTTCCCAAAAGATTGCTAGATGGATACGTTTTGCTACTAACGTCCTCAGTGGTGTTCCTTCTATTATTGCTGGGGTATTTGCTTATGGAATTGTGGTTTTGACCTTAGTAAAGCTGAATTTAGGCTCTTACTCAGCCCTGGGGGGTGGATTTGCCTTAGCAATTTTGATGTTACCTATTATTGTAAAAACTACAGACGAAGCTTTGCAATTAGTATCTCAAGATTTGCGGCAAGCGTCTATTGGATTAGGTGCAAGTAATTTCCAAACCGTGATCCTGGTGGTATTGCCGGCTGCATTACCAGCAATTGTAACTGGTTCTACTTTGGCGATCGCTCGGGCTGCTGGAGAAACAGCACCATTAATATTTACGGCTCTTTTCTCTGCTTTTTGGCCGGATAGCATTCTCAAACCTACTGCTTCTCTCGCGGTTTTAGTCTACAACTTTGCTACTTCTCCCTTCCCAACTTGGCAATCTCTAGCTTGGGCTGCGTCTTTAATCCTCGTAATGATGGTTTTAATTACTAGTATTATTACTCGCTGGGTGACTAAACAAAAGGTTTAGTTAACAAAACTGAAACTCATCCCGAAAAACTTATTCTTTAAGTATTTATGGCTACTACAATTAGCACGATTAATGGGGCTGAATCGGTTTTACGCACAGAAGATCTCAATATCTACTACGGCAATTTTTTGGCTGTACAGAATGTTTGGCTAGATATTGCTAAAAATCGGGTGACGGCTTTTATTGGACCATCTGGCTGTGGTAAAAGTACATTATTGCGATGTTATAACCGTCTAAATGATTTAATCGCATCATTTAGAGCCGAAGGTAAAGTTTATTTCTATGATAAAAATCTCTATGCACCCAATACTGATCCCGTAGAGGTGCGGAGACGTATTGGTATGGTGTTTCAAAGACCCAACCCATTTCCCAAGTCAATTTATGAAAATATTGCTTTTGGGGCGAGAATTAATGGCTACAGGGGTGATATGAATGAATTAGTAGAACGGAGTTTGCGACAAGCGGCTTTGTGGGATGAAGTCAAGGATAAATTGCGCCAAAATGGTTTATCTTTATCCGGTGGACAACAACAACGTTTATGTATTGCCCGAGCGATCGCAGTCCAACCAGAAGTTATCCTCATGGATGAACCATGTTCTGCTCTTGATCCTATTTCTACCTCGCGGGTGGAAGAACTAATTCATGAACTTAAAGAGCAATATACCATCGTCATAGTCACTCACAATATGCAGCAAGCATCACGAGTATCTGATAAAACGGCATTTTTTAATGTTAGAGCCTCAGAAACAGGTGGACGGGCTGGGTATTTAGTAGAGTACAATTCGACAGAGCTAATTTTCAGCAACCCTCAACAGGAAGATACCAAAGCTTACATTAGCGGTAAATTTGGTTAATGCTGAGGTAAAATGTTTTGGTGGTTGTTGATAATTAACAGTTAACCAAGAATTGATCCGTTTTTGGAGGAGTGCCAGCAGAATGTCTAAGACTATTTTATCCAATTCTCGTTTTCCTACCAGGAATTTTGGGAAAATCTTATCCTTGAGTATATTGATATGCGCGACTTTTATATTACCTGCATCGGCGCAAGAAAAGGCAAAATTATGGCGAACTTTAACCGTGAGTGGACGGGGAGTAGAAACAATTTCTACAACTTTATCTCAAGTGAGTTTAGGTGTGGAAATTCAAGGGAAAACCGCTGAAGATGTCCAAAAAGAAGCGGCTCGTAAATCATCCGCTGTGGTGACATTGCTGAAAAAACGTAATGTGGAAAAATTGACAACTACAGGAATTCGCCTGAATCCAGTATATAGCTACAGCAATAATGTCCAACGAATCACTGGTTATGCTGCCAGTAATACAGTCAGTTTCCGCATTCCTACAGATCAAGCCGGAACATTGTTAGATGAAGCTGTGAAGGCTGGAGCGACACAAATTAACGGTGTGAGTTTTATTGCTAGTGATGAAGCAATTGCGATCGCCCAAAAACAAGCTCTGAAAAAAGCTACCCAGGATGCCCAACAGCAAGCAGAAGCCGTTTTAAGTAGCCTGGGATTACAACAAAAAGAAATTGTCAGTATTCAAGTCAATGGTGCAACTCCACCACCACCTCCCATGCTTTACCGGGCTGAGGCTAAATTAGCTAATGCAGATGCTTCTACTCCCATAATTGCTGGTGAACAGGAAGTACAAGCATCAGTAACATTGCAAATTAGTTATTAGTTATTAGTCAGTGGTCAGTGGTCAGTGGTCAATGGCAAGGAAAAAACAACTAACAACTGTACGGGCGAAGCATTTGGAGAACTATTTTTGGCAATGACCGATAATTTATCTTCCAAATGCTTCGCCCCTACTAAC
>NZ_LJOQ01000087.1:0-50522 GCF_001672255.1 Anabaena sp. AL09 | reverse complement strand
ACTAACAACTGTACGGGCGAAGCATTTGGAGAACTATTTTTGACAATGACCGATAATTTATCTTCCAAATGCTTCGCCCCTACTAACAACTAACAACTGACAACTCACTAATTAGAAATTATCTGGAGACATATCTGCTCCCCCACCTTCACCATCACGCTTAGAACCAAGTAATTCTAGTTGCTCGACATTGATAACTGGACTAGAACGGT
Organism: Anabaena sp. AL09; assembly: GCF_001672255.1. Taxonomy (NCBI): domain Bacteria; kingdom Bacillati; phylum Cyanobacteriota; class Cyanophyceae; order Nostocales; family Nostocaceae; genus Anabaena; species Anabaena sp. AL09. The sequence goes on along the minus strand of NZ_LJOQ01000087.1, from coordinate 50,310 downwards.
TAACTCCGCTTTGGCGATCACTCCAGGAATCAAACCGCAAAGAACCTTTAACGCCTATTTGTTTGCCTTTCCGAACATAATTACCCGCAACTTCCGCAGTTTTTCCCCATAATTCTAAGTTAAACCAGTCTGTATGTTCTCCTTCACGGGTACGACGACTGACTGCTAGAGTTAATCTACATTTAACTTTACCCGAATCAAAAAACTTCATGTCAGGATCGATGCCTACACGGCCAATAAGAGTGACAACATTAATGCTCATGGCTTTTATTTCTTAGTAACTTTGTATTGTACTATTCCGGATTCTATAATAACTAATTGTGAAAGTATTGAAAATATGTTAGAATCCCAACAGTTAACTCACACAAAAATTCAAAAAATACTTGACATTAAAAAAAATATACGGTTATACTGACTGACCATGAGAAAATAGAACATAAAATTCGTGAAACTAAAATCAAGATTGACAAAAGCTAGATAAAAAAATAGTCTAGGTTACTGGAGTCAGGCAAGCAAACATCATGGAATCTATCATTATTAACTTTTATCTTTGTAGTTATAAGTATCGCAAATAAGGGGCAAAGAGAAGCGTGGATCTTTTCAGAAATTTTCGTCCATCATGGGATATGGGTATCGACCTTGGTACAGCCAATACCCTAGTTTATGTGTCTGGTAAAGGGATTGTCCTGCAAGAACCTTCTGTAGTTGCCATTGATCAAAATCTCAAGGTGGCACTGGCAGTGGGAGAAGAAGCCAAAAAAATGCTCGGACGGACACCAGGCAATGTAATTGCCCTCCGTCCCCTGCGTGACGGTGTGATTGCTGACTTTGACACGGCCGAATTGATGCTAAAAAGCTTTATTCAGCGGGTAAATGAGGGAAGATCGCTGATGCGTCCCCGCATTATCATTGGCATTCCTAGTGGTGTCACAGGAGTAGAAAGACGGGCTGTAATGGATGCAGCCAATCAAGCCGGAGCGAGGGAAGTATATTTAATTGATGAGCCAGTTGCAGCGGCAATTGGTGCGGGACTGCCAGTTGCAGAACCTACTGGTAACATGATTATTGATATAGGTGGTGGCACAACAGAAGTAGCGGTATTAAGTCTTCAGGGTACAGTAATTAGCGAGTCAGTCCGCATTGCTGGAGATGAACTAACCGAAGCGATTACTCAGTATATGAAGAAAATTCATAATCTGGTAATTGGTGAACGGACTGCTGAGGATATTAAGATTAAGATTGGTTCTGCCTATCCGACCGCAGATGATAATGATAGTGTCATGGAAGTCCGGGGCTTGCATTTACTTTCTGGATTACCCAGAACTGTAAGCATCAAAGGCCCAGAAATTCGGGAAAGCATGGTAGAGCCTCTAGCGGTAATTATCGAAGCAGTGAGACGGACACTAGAACGGACACCTCCAGAACTGGCAGCAGACATTATTGATCGCGGGATCATGTTGGCAGGAGGTGGTGCATTACTCAAAGGTCTGGATACATTAATTAGTCATGAGACAGGTCTTGTGACTCACATTGCGGCGGACCCTTTAAGCTGTGTAGTGTTGGGAACAGGTCGTGTATTAGAAAACTTCAAACAATTGGAGAGAGTATTTAGCGGGCATTCCCGTAATATGTAGTAGGAATATATGGGTTCTGTATTTATTCATAATTATAGAATCCATTAGACAGCTCCGGTAAATATTGTAGAGACGTTCCATGGAACGTCTCTACAAGGGTTTTAGGTCACGCATATTTAATTTCCGGAGATGTCTATTGTTTTCAACAGAAGTATAGGGAAGTTGAGGGATAATGATCACGGAAAGTCTTACTAAGGAGTATAGATTAAATAAAGTACAAAATTAGGGTGTGTAAAGCTCTGCGAGCATGGCTACGCTAAAACAAAGCGTAACGCACCATTTCTGGTTAAATCAGAATGGCAGGTGATTAAATTTGCGTTCCTAAGCAATATTTTTGCAACTCCTGAATAATTTATAAAAATATATACAGGTATACTTATGTTTACTTTAAAACGCTGGTGGGAATATAAGGGATTACAAATAGGGTTATTGGCCTTAGTTATAGGTAGTGCTTGGACAATCAGAGAAACAAAAGGGGCATTATTACGCGAAATCTATCAAGGAATCAGCATTCCATTACAGATGGTGCAGTCAGGGACGATTCCTGAGCAAAGTATTAAAGATGCAAGATTTTTAGAATTACAGACTCGCATCGTCGATCTAGAAAGCCAAAATGAAAAATTAAAAAGTTTACTGAGTTACGTAGAAAAAGAAACCTTGCCACAGAAGCCAATTATAGCAAGGGTAATTGGACGGAGTGCAGATCATTGGTGGCAACAGGTAATTTTGAATCGAGGGACTGCATCAGGCATTCAAGAAGGTTCTATTGTTAAAGCCGATGGGGGATTAGTAGGTTTAGTAGAAAGTGTGACGACTAATACTAGCAGTGTATTGTTGGTTAGTGATTTAAAAAGTCAAGTGGGTGTAACTGTTAGCCGTACATCAGCTAAAGGAGTTTTGCAAGGTGATGCTTCCGCTGAAGGGGTGTTAGAGTTTTATGAAAAAGTGCCTAATGTTAAAGTAGGCGATTTAGTTTCTACATCTACTTATAGTCAGAAGTTTCCCGCTGGTTTAGCCATAGGTAAAATTAAGTCGTTGGATTTAAAGAAACTCCCGGCATCAATCGCTAAAGTGGAGTTATTTCCGCCAATTCGGTATTTAGATTGGGTAACTGTTTATCCTCAACCAGAGAAACAATATTTAGAAACTCCGAATTTGACGAAATGATGGACAAGGTTAATTAGTGTAAATGACTCAAATCTACCACTCGCACCAGACTGCTTTTCTAATTTGCCAACAGAATCTGATTTTTTGGTTAAGCTAGATATAGGTTCTGGGGCGATATTTTTGTACTGGCTAGTTTAAATACAATATCTATATTGATTCAGAACCCTATTCGACTGCTAAAAACTGCAAATTTAAGACTTAAATGACCATCTTATCCCTTTTTCACCCATCCTTTAATTTTTATCCAACCCATATCAGTATATTTATCGTATAAAAACCCTGTACAAATACATCCCAGTATTTACGTAACTGAACCCACCCCTGTGATCGCAGATCAGGTTAGTTGTCATAAAAATTTATATTCGGAGTCATCAAATTATTCAAACTACTTTCATAGAGTATTCTTCAAATTTTAGGTGTCCATCTAGGATATCCTAGATGCGTATCCTCAATAGTCTTCTCTCCTGAAGCATTGATAATCCTCTGAAATCATCCCTACAGTCGATGAAAAAATCTATTGATGAAGATCAGCCCATTCCTTCTCCAGAATCCTATCCCGTACCTCTTTAGGAGTAAAATTGAATATCATCTAGTTTATAATCCTGTTACTAGGTCAATTTTATTGGTAGATTTTGATCAGACAACATATTTACAAGTCCCGGAGGTGAAACAAGTTAAATAATTCGGATCTCAACTGGGATATTTTGTCCAAATTTTGGCTTTAAAAGAGGTAAGATAATGGCTATACATAATTATGTACCTTAAAGATATTAGCGAAATTACCACTTGATAATTGCTATAATCTATTCTTCCCTCTAACATTCTTATCTATTATTTAGGTGTAAATTTTTATGGGTTCTCCAATGAATCGTCTGTCTATTTTTGTAGACGGAAACAATATGTTCTATGCTCAACAAAAAAATGGTTGGTTTTTTGACCCCCGACGGGTTTTAGAATATTTCAAATACGAACAGTCAGAAACTACATTAATCAATGCCTTCTGGTACACTGGATTAAAAGACCCACAAGACCAAAGAGGTTTCCGAGATGCTCTCATCAGTTTAGGATATACAGTTCGCACGAAAATCCTCAAAGAGTATTATGATGATGCTTCTGGTCGTTACTCCCAAAAAGCGAATTTAGATATTGAAATTGTCGTTGATATGTTTAATACGGTAGATCAATATGACCGAGTTGTATTATTCAGCGGAGATGGTGATTTTGAAAGAGCTATCGAACTATTACGCTCAAAAAATACGCATATTACAGTAGTATCAACTGAAGGAATGATTGCCAGGGAACTACGTAATGCTACTGATAGATATATAGACTTGAACGATATAAGAGAGAGAATAGAAAAAACTGACGGTTAACTTAGCTTAGTATTTATTTACACATCTCAAAGTTAAAAACTCTCATTTCACAGTTTCAGCTATTTTATCAAAAAAGAATTGAGGAATTAGAAGTCAGTGATGAAAATAAATTCTCTAGGACTGACAAATCAAATCACATTTGATTAATTCTAATTCCCTTATGTTCTTTTATTGGGTCCACTCTCAAAATTAAAAGAGGTTAAGCTAATGAGCAAACAAGCCGATAGAATTATCATCTTTGACACCACATTGCGTGATGGAGAACAGTGTCCAGGAGCAACTCTCAATATAGACGAAAAGCTAATTATTGCCAAACAACTAGCACGTTTAGGAGTAGATATTATTGAGGCTGGTTTTGCTTTTGCTAGTCCTGGAGATTTTGAAGCAGTTAGGAAAATTGCCCAAACTGTGGGAACAGAAAATGGTCCGGTAATTTGTAGTTTGGCCAGAGCTAGACATGATGATATTAAAGCCGCAGCGGAGGCTATCAAACCTGCTGCTAAAGGCAGAATTCATACTTTTATTGCTACTTCTGATATCCACCTGCAATATAAGTTAAAAAAGACCAGACCGGAAGTAGTTGCCATTGCTGAAGAAATGGTCGCTTATGCCAAAACCTTCACTGATGATGTCGAATTTTCTCCAGAAGATGCGGGACGATCTGATCCAGAATTTTTGTATGAAGTTTTGGAAAGAGCGATCGCTGCTGGAGCAACAACTGTTAATATTCCTGATACCGTAGGTTATACCACTCCCAGCGAATTTGGGGGCATCATTAAAGGCATTACCGAAAATGTCCCCAACATTGACAAAGCCATTATTTCCGTTCACGGCCATAATGATTTGGGTTTAGCAGTTGCTAACTTTTTAGAAGCTGTGAAAAACGGCGCACGTCAACTAGAATGTACCATCAATGGGATTGGTGAAAGAGCCGGAAATGCAGCTTTAGAAGAATTAGTCATGGCTTTGCACGTCCGCAGACAATATTTTAATCCCTTCTTGGGACGCGCTGAAAATTCGGAAGCATCACTCACGAATATTGACACCAAACAAATCTATAAAACTTCCCGTTTGGTTTCCAATTTAACGGGAATGTTGGTGCAACCAAATAAAGCCATTGTCGGTGCAAATGCCTTTGCTCATGAATCTGGAATTCACCAAGATGGGGTATTGAAAAATAAACTCACTTATGAGATTATGGATGCTCAATTGATTGGTTTATCTGATAATCAAATAGTATTGGGTAAACATTCTGGGAGAAATGCTTTTCGGACACGGTTGAAAGAATTGGGCTTTGAACTATCAGAAAATGACCTGAACAAAGCCTTTGTGAGATTTAAAGAAGTAGCGGACAAAAAGAAAGAAATCTCTGATTGGGATTTGGAAGCTATTGTTAATGATGAAATCCAACAAGCGCCAGATTTATTTAAGGTAGAGTTGGTACAGGTTTCCTGTGGTAGTAACGCTCAACCTACTGCTACTGTAACTCTTCGCACTCCCGACGGAGAAGAATTAACTGATGCAGCTATTGGTACAGGTCCTGTAGATGCGGTGTACAAAGCCATCAATCGGGTAGTGAATGTACAGAATGAGTTGATTGAGTTTTCTGTGCAATCTGTCACCGGGGGAATTGATGCTTTAGGAGAAGTAACAATTCGCTTACGCCATGAATCCCGTGTATTTTCAGGTCATGCAGCTAATACTGACATTATTGTGGCATCGGCTCAGGCTTATGTAAATGCACTGAATAGACTGGTTTCAGCTTTACAGCAGGAAGTGAAGGAAGAAGTCACAGCCTAATATTATGGTGGGTTAGATAAATAAAATGGTTCTAACCCACCATAAGCAATTCAAAATTAATAAAGCAGAAGAAAAAATGAATTTGACGATCTGAACTATTTTGGATATAATGGAGATAAGAAACAGAATTATTTAGCTCATCTGCCATGTGTAGAAGGAGTAACGATGCCGCCTAATCAGCGGCATCAGCCATTTTATAGGCTTCATATTCTTTTTGTAGTTTTCGCTGCTGATGTGGTTGCGTCACCAAGTATGCTGTCCACAAAAGCACATATCCGTCGCGTTTAGCCAAAATTACGAGATATTCTTCAATTTCTAGCCACAGACAAATACGCTTCTCGCCTTTCCTCTCATTTTCCCAAACTTTGATAGCAGGATCTTCAGCATTTTCAATTATCGGGCGTAGCCAGCAAATGCGTTCACAACGGCGAAAATCAGGAGTACGTTCCGTTTCTTGTCTACCTTCTGAGGTAACGTGCCAGAAAGTCGCTTCCTTATCTTGAAATAAGGGATGACGTTTAAGGCTAAATCGTATACCTTGAAACGTAGGCTTGCTATCAATAAAATCTTCTTTGAAGATGGTGTAAACTGCCTCTAGGTAAGCTTCCCAATTACCACCATAATCATTAAATAAAACTAGAGGTGGTAGCCATATAGGCTGTTTCATTGTAAAACCTCCGAGGCTTGCCAGCAAAGAAGATTTACCTTATTTTCCAGATAGAGAGTAGTTTTGGTTAGGCTATAACCGGAACGATCTCGCATTCGCTCAACTAAAGCAATTTTAGCTGCATTGCTAGAGAGTCCTCGATTTATATAGGAAATAGTTCCAATTAAAAGGTCTGCAAGTTGCAAGATTTCTACTTCGTGAGAATGCACAGTTTGAAGCCTTTCAATTATTTGGCGTGAAAAATCAAGGAGGTTATTAGAAAGTACATCATGTAATTTGGCAACTTTTTTTGCTCCTTGTGTATCTTTAATGTCCAAGTAAATTCTATAATTTGCTTGTGGACTGAGAATTGTCTTGAGCAAAGTAAAATACATTTTATAATACCAATCATCATGAGTCTGATTGTAAACCTCATGTTGTAGTTGGGATTTATCTGCTACAATAAGACCTCGAAAATGCAAATTTTCATTATCAAAGAAATAATCTATTAATTCGAGATAAAACGCTATTTTAGCGGGTGAAACCTTTATCCATTTAATTTCAAATTCTGGTTTTAGATCATGTTTTTTCTTAATTTCCCGGATATGAACTGAAATTTCTCGCGTTTTTTCTAAAGGACACCAAACGGCACCCAGCACCATTATTTGTTGATGATCATTTTCTAGATGGCAGCTTTCATCACAGTAAACGTTAAAAGTTTGGTTCATGTTTTAATTTTCACATTATTAATGCTCTGTAATTCAATAATATATCAACAGGTGCGTGTATCATTCAACAGAGAACTTTTAAATCTTTTCCGCCCTGATGGTGATTTAATAAATACTCTTGTTACACACCAGATATATCCTAAAAATGCTTTCATCCCGTCAGGTGCCGCATCAACAAAAAAAACTGCTCTTTTACCCTGTCTAGCCTCTTCTAGCAGTGGTTCTAGCTTTTTTTCTTGATACTCATTGGCGGATTTTTCTAAAAATATTTTTCGAGAGTTTCTTTATATTCTAACAATTCACTTTCTGGACGATAAAAATTTATTTCTTTGAGTTTTTCTATTCCCCCTTCTTCATATTCTTTAATGTATTTTCTTACTGTATTTTCACTCAGATTTACTAATGATACTATTTGGCTATTTTTCAATCCTTTACTTTTTAGCCACATTACTTCCATTCTGATTTGTACTCTTGGATGTGGATGATTAAATCTTTCGTAATGAAACATTGCCTTTTCCTCTGCACTATACGTTCTTGCCTTCATTACTTGATTCCCCAGGGGAAACGCATCTAAATTTTATTGACAAAACACCATAAATCATTGTCAATAAGTAGACGTTAATGCGAATTTTTGGGTCATTATTGAGATTAAATAGTCCTTATTGATAAGATGCGTTTCCCCTGCTTGATTCCCCCTCACTTTTTTTCTTTAATATTTTATACCACTTTTTCCTTTTCTATCCTCAATTTATGCCCTTGCGGAGTATATCAAAAGGTGCGTTAAGAAACGCACCCTACAAAACATTAACTATCAGTTTTCATCTTCCAACCTGGCTTCACAACTTGACGACTTCTTGCAATTACCAAAGAATCATCAGGGACATCTTCCGTCACCGTTGAACCTGCGGCTATGTAGACATCATTACCCACAGTAATAGGTGCAACTAAAACACTATTAGAGCCGGTTTTGGTGCGATCGCCTATAATTGTTCTATGCTTCTTCACACCGTCATAATTAGCAGTAATTGTTCCCGCACCTACATTGACCTGAGTTCCTGTTGTCGTATCGCCTAAATATGAGAGATGTGATACATTAGTGCGATCGCCTAATTGGGTATTTTTCAACTCCACAAAATTACCAATTCGACAATTAGCACCCACCTTAGCATGACCACGTAAATGGGCATAGGGTCCAATTCGAGTTTGAGATTGAATAATACTATCTGTAACTACAGAATAGAGAACAGTGACATTTTCCCCTAATTCACTATTTTCAATTAAACTCCCCGGACCAATGCGACTACCAGCTTGAATTATCGTTTTTCCGCGCAAATGAGTTTGCGGTTCAATAATCACATCTGGTTGTAATTCTACAGTTTCATCAATAGTAATACTTGCAGGATCAATTAAGGTAACACCTGCTAACAACCATTTTTCCTTAATCCGTCTTTGCAAAATATCGTTAGCTGTTGCTAATTGCAATCTATCATTAATTCCCAAAATTTCTTGGTAATCTTTCACATCTACAGCCATTACCTTACCAACCTGAGTGACAGCATCAGTTAAGTAATATTCTTTTTGGGCATTATTTGCTTCTAATTGAGGTAAAAACTTTGCTAAATCTGGCCAACGGAAACAGTAAATACCAGCATTCACGCGGTCATTTTCTCTTTGGGTAGGAGTGCAATCTTTGTCCTCAACTATTTTTTGGACAATACATTCACTGTTACGAAAAACCCGTCCGTAACCTTGAGGATTTGACAATTGTGCGGTGAGAATAGTACAAGAATTTTGATTTTCTTGGTGAGTTTGTAAGAGGTTGTTTAAAGTTTCCGTCCGTAATAAAGGGACATCACCATTTAAAATCAATAAATCCCCAGTGTAACCTTCTAAATGGGGAAGCAATTGTTGGATAGCATGACCTGTGCCTAATTGTACAGTCTGTTCCACAAACTCCACACCATGAATTGCATTCATAGCCGTTTTTACTTCTTGGGACTGATAGCCAACAATTACTAATCTGCGTGAAGGTAAAAGGGGTTCAGCACTTTCAATAACGCGTTCGACTAAAGATCTACCACCTAAAGAATGTAAAACTTTAGGTAAATTTGATTTCATTCTTGTACCTTTTCCTGCCGCGAGAATTGCTACAACAACCATAGTTATATATCAGTAAATTTGCGATAAATGCTGTTTTGATTTGCTCCCTTCCAGGTCAAATCATATCAGTTAATCATCGCTAACTGTTGACTGTTCAGGCAAAATCTCCTGCGGTGTTGACGATCTTAACCACCTTTTGCGCCATTGTGAACTTGATTCCAAAGTAGAGACTTGAATTTCCTCTTGTCGTCGCTTGAGTATCATTGCAGCGGTATCGCTTAAATTAGGATCTCGATAAGGAATAGCAGCACGAGTTCGTAAATGTTCTGCTTCAGCTTGGGAAAGAGGCGGTAAAGAGGATATAGTTGATTCCTCACCATGTTTGGGATGTCCAGCAATAGTCCCTGGAGTCCGTCTTCCTATCGGTGGAGTAGAACTGACAACCAAACCCGCAGCTAACAATGCAGTCCTTACAGCCGCAGCACAGGAATAAGTTGCCAGCAACCCATTTGGGTGTAAACACTTTGATACTTTTTGGATAAATTCCACTGTCCATAATTGTGGACATTGCGGAGGTGAAAAGGGATCAAGAAAAATTGCATCTGCTTGAAAGCCCGATTCATGTACTTGGAGAATTAAGTTTCTAGCATCACCAATTAGTAAAGTAGCTTGCAAATAATCTATGTGGATTTGATGTGCAAACGCTATTTGAGTTAAAATTTTTATATATTTTTCGTCCCAACCATTGAATAACTGATGGTTAATTGCCGCCTGGGGGACAATGGGATTTAGTTCTAAGCCAATCACTTCCACACGGCAACGAGGATTTACTTGCCAAATTGTCTGTAAAGCTGCCGCTGTATTGTATCCTAGACCATAACAAACATCTAGCAGCCGCACAAATCCCGTTTCGGCTAATATTGGTAATCGAGTCGGAACAGCAAACTTCAAGAAACTCTCTTGTTTTGCTCCATAGTGACTATGAAAGGCTTCATTAAACTCTGTGGAAAAAAAGGTAAAAGAACCATCTTGCGTTTGTTGGGGTGTAAACATTTTAGGAGTTTAGGAGTTCAGGAGTTCAGGAGTTCAGGAGTTCAGGAGTCAGGAGTTCAGGAGTCAGGAGTTCAGGAGGAAGAAGAAAGAAGAAAGAAGAATAGTTTTCACCAATTACCAATTACCAATTACCAGTTACCCATGAATAATCAATTTATTGTTTCTCCAGAATGGCTGTTGGAAAATCTCAATAATTCTCAAGTTGTGATTGTTGATTGTCGGTTTTCTTTAGCTGATGCCGAATTAGGAAAAAAACAGTATCAAGCTAATCATATCCCAGGCTCTTATTATTTAGACTTAAATCAAGATTTATCTACTCCTGTACAAGAACATGGGGGCAGGCATCCTTTACCAAATACCACAGAGTTAGCCGAAAAATTATCAGCAATTGGGGTAAATTCTCAAAAAACTTTAGTAGTAGCTTATGATGATTCTCGCTTGGCTTTTGCATCTCGTTTATGGTGGTTATTGCGGTATTTAGGACATGAACAAGTAGCTGTTTTAGATGGTGGCTTTGACCGTTGGCAAAAAGCAGGTTATACTGTTACAGATATAATTCCTACTGCTGCAAGAGGAATATTTATTCCCCAAATCCAAAAGGATAAAGTTGTAGATTTTACTTATGTAAAAAATCACAAAGATAGTCCAGATGTAGTTTTAGTAGACTCCAGAGAAGGAGAGCGCTATCGTGGAGAAAAAGAACCAATTGATAAAATTGCTGGACATATTCCCGGTGCTGTTAATTATCCTTGGCAAGAAATAACTGATACTTTTGGTTGCCTACTTCCTCCGGCAGAACAATCTCAACACTGGCAAAATATAGATACAACTAAAGAAATTTTAGTTTATTGTGGTTCTGGTGTGACGGCTTGTGTAAATTTACTTTCTTTAGCTATAGCTGGAATTCCCACCGCTAAACTTTACGCTGGTAGTTGGAGTGATTGGATTAGTTATTAGTCAGTTGTCAGTTGTCAGTTGTCAGTTGTCAGTTGTTAGTAGGGGCGAAGCATTTGGAAGATAAATTATCGGTCATTGCAAAAAATAGTTCTCCAAATGCTTCGCCCGTACAGTTGTCAGTTGTTAGTTGTCAGTAGGGGCGAAGCATTTGGAAGATAAATTATCGGTCATTGCAAAAAATAGTTCTCCAAATGCTTCGCCCGTACAGTTGTTAGTTGTTAGTTGTTAGTTACGTTAGATTAAATCTAGGCAACTTGACTATATATAGTTGAATAGCCTATTTCTAGTTAAAAAAGTAGAAATTTATGACTTTTGATTACGACCTGTTTGTGATTGGTGCTGGTTCTGGGGGTTTGGCTGCTTCTAAACGGGCGGCTAGTTATGGTGCAAAAGTGGCGATCGCCGAATATGATTTAGTTGGTGGTACTTGCGTAATTCGCGGTTGTGTCCCCAAAAAACTCATGGTTTATGGTTCTCACTTTCCCGCTCAATTCCAAGAAGCCGCAGGTTATGGTTGGACAGTGGGAGACGTAAAATTTGACTGGGAACATTTTATTACATCCATAGATAACGAAGTTAACAGACTTTCCAAACTTCACATCAGCTTTTTAGAAAAAGCCGGAGTAGAACTAATTTCCGGTCGTGCTAGTTTTGTAGACCCCCACACAGTCGAAGTGAATGGTAAACAATATACAGCCGCGAAAATTTTAATTGCTGTCGGTGGTCGTCCCATTAAACCAGAGATTCCAGGTATAGAACACGGTATTACCTCCAATGAAATCTTTCACCTGAAAACCCAACCCAAACATATCGCTATCATTGGTTCTGGTTATATTGGTAGTGAATTCGCTTGTATCATGGGCGGTTTAGGTTCAGAAGTCACGCAAATTATCCGCAAAGAGCAAATTTTGAACGGTTTTGACCAAGATATCCGCACCAGTATCCAAGAAGGAATGACGAATCATGGTATTCGTATTATCCAAAATACTGAAGTGACAGCAATAGAAAAAGTAGACGCAGGACTGAAATTAACCTTATCTGGAGAAAACCAAGAACCAATCATTGCTGATGTATTTTTAGTAGCCACCGGTCGCAGTCCCAACATAGAGGGGTTAGGCTTAGAAAATGCCCAACTTGACTGTGTTCCCAGTTCTGAAGAAGAACCAGGATACAGCACCTCAAATGCAATTTCCGTCAATGAATATAGTCAAACTTGCCAACCCCATATTTATGCTGTTGGTGATGTCACAGACCGCTTAAATTTAACACCCGTGGCTATTGGAGAAGGACGTGCTTTTGCTGATAGTGAATTTGGCAACAATCGTCGCGAATTTAGTCACAAAACCGTAGCTACTGCCGTATTTACTACCCCAGAAGCGGCTACAGTGGGTTTGACAGAAGCCCAAGCTAGGTCAAAATTCGGTGATGATAATATCAAAATTTATCGAACTAGCTTCCGCCCCATGTACTACACTTTACCGGGTAAGCAAGAAAAAACCATGATGAAGTTGATAGTAGATACTAACACTGATAAGATTTTGGGCGCTCACATGGTGGGAGATAGCGCCGCAGAAATTATTCAAGGTGTCGCTATTGCGGTGAAAATGGGGGCAACTAAAGCTGATTTTGATGCCACTGTAGGTATTCATCCCTCAGCAGCAGAGGAATTTGTCACCATGCGATAATTGTATTTGGTAGGGGTTTAGCAGTGCTAAACCCCTAAAATTGTGATAGGTTTAGTTTGCATATATTTCATCAAAGTGAATGATCAAGTTTATAGACTTATTTAGTGGTACAGGTGGATTTAGATTAGCAATTGAAAGGATTTGTCATAATTATAAAATTCCATGCCAATGTGTTTTTTCTAGTGACATTGATATAAATGCCCAAAAAATATATTTAGAAAATTTTGGAGAAACACCCATAGGAGATATTACAAAAATTAATGCAAATGATATTCCTGACCATGATATATTATTAGGTGGTTTTCCTTGTCAACCTTTTAGCATTTGTGGAGAACTGAAAGGATTTGAAGATACTAGAGGAACATTATTTTTTGATATTGCCAGAATTATTAAAAATAAACAACCTTCAGCTTTTATATTAGAAAATGTCAAACAACTAAAAGGACATCAACAAGGGCAAACATTACAAATAATTATTAATACATTAAAAGATTTAGGATATTATACAGATTATCAAATTCTTAATGCTCTTAATTTTGGTTTACCGCAAAAACGAGAAAGGATTTTGATAGTCGGATTAAAAAATCAAACTCATCATCATAATTTTAATTGGCCATTAATCAAAATGCCTATGCAGCCTTTATCAGAAATATTAGAAAAATCTGTTTCTGACTTTTATTACGCTTCGGACAAAATTAGACAAAATCGTTTAGAAAAAGTCAAGCTTAATCAAAAATATGATCAACCAACAATATGGCATGAAAATAAATCTGGTAATATCAGTGTATATCCTTATTCCTGTGCATTGAGAGCAGGAGCATCTTATAATTATTTATTAGTCAATGGAGAAAGAAGATTAACAGAAAGAGAAATGTTAAGATTGCAAGGTTTTCCAGAATCTTATAAAATAGTAGGAAGTTATCAAACCATGCGAAAATTAACTGGTAATGCCATCGCTATTCCTTGTGTTGCTACTGTGATTGATTCTGTAATTAATGCAATATTAGTAAATCTGAATGTTAAAAAATTTTCTCGTTCCCATACTCTGTATGGGAATGAATTATATTTCTCATTTTCTCGTTCCCATACTCTGTATGGGAATGAATTATAAAAGGCTCTGCCTTCATTCTCCATAACAGTAGAGGCAGAGCCTCTGTGATAGTATTCCCAGTCAGAGACTGGGAACAAGATATATAATCACAAATCACCAATCACCAATCACCAATCACAAATGCTTAAATTTATCCGTTCCGATTTATCCCAACTTAACGCTTATAAAGCTCATCCTGGTAGTGATAATGCCGAACCAGTCGCTATTCAATTTGACCGATTAGATACTAATGAAAGTCCCTTAGATTTACCACCAGAAATCAAAGAAAAATTAGCTTGGACTTATCAACAACTTATTGAAACTAATCGTTATCCTGATGGTGGCCATGAAACTTTAAAAAATGCCATTTCCCAATATGTCAACGAATCGGCAAATCTGGCAAATTCAACTTTCACCGCTGATAATATTTCCGTTGGTAATGGTTCAGATGAATTAATTAGATCCCTATTAATTGCCACCTGTTTAGGAGGAGAAGGTGCTATATTAGTTGCCAATCCTACCTTTTCCATGTATGGAATTTTGGCGCAGACTTTGGGCATTCCTGTGGTTACAGTCGGGAGAAATCAAAGCAATTTTGAAACTGATTTAGAAGCAGCTAAATCTGCCATTGCCCAAACACAAAATCCCCCTATTCGCGTCGTTTTTGTCGTTCACCCCAATTCCCCCACAGCTAACTGTTTAACAACAGCAGAACTAGAATGGTTAAAAAGTTTACCAGAAGAAATTTTAGTAGTTATTGATGAAGCTTACTTTGAATTTAGTCAAACTACCTTAGCCGCGGAATTATTACAACATCCTAATTGGATAATATTACGGACTTTTTCCAAAGCCTTTCGTCTGGCTGCCATGCGTGTAGGTTATTGTATCGCACATCCAGATGCGATCGCTATTTTAGAAAAAGTCCGTCTTCCTTACAATCTTCCCAGCTTTTCCATCGCTGCTGCCCTCATAGCTTTAGAAAATCGGCAACTTTTACTAGAGTCAATTCCTCAAACCCTGAGTGAAAGAACCAAAATGATCACAGCTTTATCAACACACCCGAATCTAGAAATTACACCCAGCACCACCAACTTTATTTACTTGCGTGTTAAAACTGATGATGCTCACTCACTAGTTACAATTTTAACAAATCTCAACCAAAAACTCAGAAGTCAGGGGACTCTGATTAGACTTCTACCCAATGGCTTACGAATCACTATCGGCACACCAGCAGAAAACACGCGCACAATAGAGCGAATACAAATTGCTTTACATGAATAGGGGATAATTATTCTCCATTAATTATCAAGATCAATACCTATGCGGCGAACTATTATTGCAGTTTGTGTCAACACACCAACCAAAATAGCAAAAGCTTCATCTGGAATATTAACAACTATTTCTGCGGGGAAAAAAATTCAAACTGATCAATACAAAAACTGACTCAGTGACTCCTGCTATATTCGTTTATGTAGTAATATCTGACGTGAGCGATTGAGAAAAAGTGCATTCCAAGGGGATTCAACTTTATATACCCGATATGCCAACTTAAAATAAAGCTGACGGGCTTGATGATTGTTTTCCAAAACATGGAGATACAAGTCTTGAAATCCCCATTCTTGGGAGATTTGCTCACAGCGAATCAGTAAACTAGCACCTACACCCAATCTGCGGTAACTGGGGTGAACAGCTAAATTAGATAGATAAGGGAAACCTGGATTTATACTAGTCCAAGCATCAGTAATCCTGACACCCATTTCTATAGTTCCCATAATTTTCTGATCTTCAGTGGCAGCATCAACAGCAACCAAACAAATATGATGGTTTGTGGGAGACTGAAGACGATGCCTGAGATCTTCATAAATACCCACACGAAACAAAGCGAAAGTCCAACCCCATAAACCCTGCTGAGAGTGAAAGCTTTGCGCCACAATTTGAGCAATATTCATGAGATCATCAGGTGTAGCTACACGAATTTGGAGTTGTCCAACAGGTAGAGTAGCGGTTTCTGATCTGGCTTGGGGTTGGGTAGGGTTAAAAAACCAGGATTTCAAAGCTAGTTGGGGATTAATTTGATTAATAGCAGGGGACAGAAAGATTGAAAGTGTTTTGGGGACTCACTTTTTTGATGACTGTCCGTTCTCACCTACCTGGCAACAGCTATAACAGGATATTTTCCTAGTACCTTTGCCAATTATAACTAAATGGTATCTTAAAGAAAACAATTAGTTAATCAATATGTAGTTAGAGTAACTTATCATCAAGGTGGTAAAACCGATCTAACCGAAATATCTGAGCGGATTCGAGCTAAAAAATTTCCCTACTTGGGAACTAAAGAAGCTGATGGGATAGGTACTGAGTAATGGATAATAGAATCATAACCTAGAATAATACTCAATCCTGTAATTTTCATCACATTGCTACCCCCCTTAGTCCCCCCTTGTAAAGGGGGGAAACAATAAAAATCCAGTTCCCTCCCCTTTACAAGGGGAGGATTAGGGTGGGGTAAAAAATATTTGATACATCAACCATAACTTTTCAAACACCCTCTAAAAGGACAACGCCTTATTATTAGTTGTGATTGCTAATTGCTAAATTTAGAAAGAGATGTTTGTTTAATAGTATACTTTGGCCATAAGTCAACCTGATGTATTATTCATAACGCTACCATCTTTACTAAAAATTTTGGCAACTCTTTCTTTAGTTAGATCCAAATTTTAAATTAACATGATACCAACCGTTACAAATAATCATTTAAATGATAGTTCAATTACATCTAAAAACTTCAAACGACATACTGATCCTCCTTGGTTATGGACTTTTGTTTGTATTGGTTCTGTGTCTCTTCATTTATTAGTATTTTGGTTAATGCGTTCATCAAATGAGTTTCAAGCGTGGTTTCCCCAGTCTAACCAAAGTTCGATTCCCATTGACTTAATCGAAATTGCTTCTGAACCAAAATCTCAAATCAAAACCCAATCAACAACTCCAAAGATTAAACCAAAATCTTCTTTTCCAACTTCACAAAAATCAGCATCTGTTAAACTCAGTAATCAAGATGATGCTGATTCTAGTGTTAATTTACCAGAACAAGATAAATCTGAAAAACCTAAAGTTAGAAAACTCGAAGTTGAAAAAACTGAAGTTGAAAAAACTGAAGTTGAAAACTGAAGTTGAAAAAACTGAAGTTGAAAAAACTGAAGTTGAAAAAACTGAAGTTGAAAAAACTGAAGTTGAAAAAACTGAAGTTGAAAAACTACCAGTTAGACAACAATCATATCCAACAAACCCAACACCAGAACCAACATCAATAATTCCCGAAAGTGAACGTCCTTGGAATAGTCGTCAAGAAGTTAAACTAGGAGAGGGAACTCTCCTTCCCAAAGATATTCCTGCTGATTCCCCAACTCCCACAACAGAACCTTCCCTAACGGCTAATAGAGGGGGTGCTATAGCTACCGTCAGTCCTATACTGAAGGAAGAAGTTAGTGAATTAATACAACAAAAACAACTGATAGCCGATGCTTTACCAGATGTTCTGGCTGAATATAAAGGAAGTACAGAAAAGGAATTAGAGGCTAGTATACTTCCCAGCGACGAGGATTTGAAACCAGCAAATATACTGGCTAGTTTAATAATTGATAAAAATGGACAATTTCAACAAGCGATAGTGATAACGATTGAACCAGCCGCACTCCGCAGCCAAGCAAATATTTATGAACAAGCACTTAATCAGATGTTTGCACAAGAGAGTTTTCTTGCTGCTTATAATCAAGATGGATCAAAACCGGATTTGAGCAATTTATATATTCGTCTCAAAATTAAACCCATAAATTCTCCATAGCTACTTGCAATTTGATAAAAGCTATGTTATCTTAGTTAAGTCAGAAGCACGCGGGTGTAGTTTAGTGGTAAAACTCCAGCCTTCCAAGCTGATCATGCGGGTTCGATTCCCGCCACCCGCTTTTGAATGAAAGCTTTTAAAACTTATACTCAATACTGATTAAGCGCTACTACATTTTATGTTTAGTGATCGCCGATATTGTAAAGAATCATCGTTTAAAATATAGAAAACTTCTAGGGAAATTGGTATGAAAGCAGAGTTAATAGCCATCATTGAAATGGCAACGGAAGGAGGTTACTGGGCTATTTGTCCAGAAATTCCTGGCGCTAATGGTCAAGGTGAAACCATTGAGGAAGCAAAAGAAAACTTGAAAAGTGCTATTCAAATGATTCTTGAAGATCGTCTGGCAGATATCCGCAGGGGACTAACAGAGGAAGCAATCGAAGAGATCATTTCAATTCCATGAAACGTAAAGAATTAGAAAAAAAGTTACGGCAAGCAGGTTGCTACCTTAAACGAGAAGGTGCTTCTCATTCTTTGTGGATTAACCCTGAAACTGGAGTCATTGAGGCTGTCCCACGACATATAGAGATTAAGGAATTGTTAGCCAAGAAAATTCTCAAAAGTTTAAATGCTGAATAGGTCTATAGGTTGACACTCTCAGGTCTAAAGACACTCTCGCTTTAAGCTTACCGGGTAATCCTGTAAGGTGCGTTACATTTCATTAATACACAATCTATAAGATTAATTTAGTAGATTAGCTTTGCGTCTTTGCTCCTTAGCGTCTCTGCGCGAAAAAAGGGCAGGTATAAAACCCACCCCAGTTGTAATTATAAATTAATTACCAATTATCGGCGCAGTCAAAGAAACATTTTCCACCGCTTTATTTGCTAATAACGTGGGGACAGAATCACGCAATCTTGCTGTTAATTGTACAGTTGTAGCGTCATACATTTGCGTTAGCAATTTGGGATAAAAACCAATACCAATAATAGGTATCAACAAACAAGCAATAATAAAGACTTCGCGGGGTTCAGCATCTATTAAATTTTGATGAGAAACCAACTCTTCATTCTCCTGTCCGTAGAAAATCTCGCGCAACATTGAGAGTAGATAAATTGGCGTTAAAATCACACCAACAGCCATCAAGAAAATGACAATAACTTTGAATGTTGGGTTATAAGCATCGCTAGTGGCAAAGCCGACAAATACCATTAATTCGGCCACAAAACCGCTCATTCCTGGTAATGCTAAAGAAGCCATGGAACAAGTTGTGAACATAGCGAAAATCTTCTGCATCTTCTTCCCAACACCACCCATTTCATCTAACATTAAGGTGTGTGTGCGATCATAAGTTGCACCGACTAAAAAGAACAAACTTGCCCCAATTAATCCGTGAGAAACCATTTGTAAAACTGCCCCACTTAAACCCAAATCAGTAAAAGAGGCAATCCCAATGAGAACAAAGCCCATGTGGGAAATTGAAGAGTAGGCAATTTTCCGTTTTAAGTTCCTCTGGGCAAAGGACGTTAGGGCAGCGTAGATGATATTTACTACCCCCAAAACTACTAATGCGGGTGCAAAATAAGCGTGGGCATCGGGTAGCATTTGGGCATTCATGCGAATTAAGGCATAACCACCCATTTTTAACAAAATACCTGCTAGTAACATATGCACGGGCGCTGTAGCTTCACCGTGGGCATCTGGTAGCCAGGTATGGAGGGGAATAATCGGCAACTTGACAGCGTAGGCAATCAGGAAGCCAGCGTAGAGTAAAAGTTGTAAATTCAGGGCGTAGTCTTTCAATGCGAGCGATCGCATATCAAAAGTCACAGTATCGCCATAAAATCCCATTGTCAAGGAAGACAGTAAAATAAACAGCGAACCACCAGCAGTGTATAAAATAAATTTAGTTGCTGCATATTGACGCTTTTTACCGCCCCAAATTGATAGCAGGAAGTATATTGGCACAAGTTCCAGTTCCCACACCAGGAAAAATAACAGCATATCCTGGACAGCGAAAACCGCAATTTGACCACCATACATTGCCAAAATGAGGAAATAAAATAATTTTGGTTTCAGCGTTACTGGCCAAGCTGCTAAAATCGCCAAAGTGGTAATAAACCCGGTCAAGAGAACCAAAGGCATGGACAAGCCATCAACCCCTAATGACCAATTTAAACCCAACTGTGGAACCCAGGGATAACTTTCCACCAGTTGCAAATCGGGATTAGCGAAATCGTAGCTAGTATAAAAAGCGCAGACAATTAGGACAAAATCTATCAGCCCCACAGTGAGAGAATACCAGCGCACCGTTTTTCCGTCTTTATCTGGGATGATAGGAAGCAGCAGTGACGCGGCTATGGGAAATAAAATAATCGTCGTCAGCCACGGGAAATTAGCTATATTCAACATAATCAATCTGTAATTAAAATCATGTTTGGCAAAAATTCATTATCTAGTGACTTCTGAATCAAGTTAAATAAACGATTACAGCTACAAGATTAACGTAAATGCTCAAACCAAGTTCAAAATAAGTTAATTTTATTTATATATTTAAGTCTTTAATATCAGGAATCAGGAATTAGGTATTGGTTTTCCTCCCATCATCCCCAATCTACAGAATTATTTTATGATAGTTCTTCCTTATCAATTTCATGATAACAAATTTAAAACCGAATGTCAACCCCCACATTCTCTATTTTTTGTCTAAAGTACAGATGTGTTCTCCTGATAAGTTACATTTTGTCAAAAAAATTAGCTGCGTTTCCCCTGAGATGTCCAGGATTTAAGGATTTATAGGATGGTTATTGATGAATTGTCTGTGAGTTGTCAGGATTTTTTTGTCTGAATCAGGATTTCTAGGATTTTCAGGATTGTTATTGATGAATTGTCTGTGAGTTGTCAGGATTTTTTTGTCTGAATCAGGATTTCTAGGATTTGAGGATTTTCAGGATCGTTATTGATGAATTGTCTGTGAGTTGCAAATATTTAATGTTCATGAGAACCTTTGAGTAAGCTGTAACCTCCTTCCCAGCGTCATTGAAGAGGGTTAATTCATTTGTTGGTACTTTCCAAATTAAATTTCGTAATACCAAATATCCTCTTGTCTCACAATAATTCGATGCAGAGGAAGTCTATCAATCAGTCCCTCCTGTTCCAATTGTCCCAGCAACCGAGTGATAGTCACACGAGTAGAACTGATCAGTGCTGCTAAATCTTCATGAGTTAGACGCATATCAATTAAACGTCCTTGTTCTACTTCTGAACCAAATTTTTTTGATAACCATCCTAATAGTTGAATCAGCATAGTCTCTACTTTTTTATGGCTGCGAATCACCATTAATTCTTCCGCTTGTTGAATGTGATAAAGCAAAGTTTGTGTGAGTTGATGCCAATCATCCACAGGTAAAACAGTTGCTTCTACTTTGGTTAAACACTCCATCCGATAAGGCTTCATTTTCGATAGAACTTCACCAACCACATCTCCTGGACCCCATAATCCCAAGGCTACTGTCGTACCGTCTTCTAGATAAGTGTATGTTATAACAAAGCCGCTTGCTATTTGCCACACAGCATTTTTTTTAACGGGCAATAGCGTTCTTCTGGTGAAATGCTTTTGAGGACTATCATTAGATAATTGAGTTAAACCTGTGTATAGTGACATCAGCGTATATATTGCTAATTTCCGATGTAGTAACCGTAGTATACATTATTCTTGATCTAAAAAGTATTGTGTTCAGGCAATTTCCCCAAAATATTCAGCGATTTTGAGAATCTTGCATACAATCACCCTAAATCCGATAGAGTTATGGTATTTTACTTATGGTGTGGCTATATCACATCTGACACCTAAAAGTAACATTATTTCGGTTAAAAGCCGATAAATCTATCAATGTACAGTAGTATTTTGAATACAGATTTGAATAGTCAAAACTACGCCCTTCTGGATCTTTCTGCAAAAGTGGAATACGCACTCCTAGCACTGTTAGAACTAGCCAGCCATCACGATAAAAAAGTTCCTTTGACTATGAGCGAGATTGCCGCCAAGCAACCCATACCAGAACGCTATCTCGAACAGATTCTCACTCAAGTGCGGCGTGCGGGTTTAGTCCAGAGTCAACGTGGCTCGAAAGGCGGTTTTGTGTTAATACGTGAGCCTTGGCAAATTACTTTGCTAGAAATTGTCACCTTGGTGGTAGGTGAACGGAAAGAGAAAGAAAACTCTGAGACTCCGACGATAGAAAAAACTTTGGTTCTGGAAATCTGGGAAAAAGCTAATGCGGCTGCAATTGAGGTTTTGCGTAGCTATACACTCCAAGATTTGTGTCAGGAAAGAGAGATTCGCGCCCAAAATAATCCCATGTATTACATTTAGTTATCAAGAGGTCTAGTAGTCTGTCAAAGACATTTTGACGGGTAATAATAGGAAAAAACTTCTATTTTTTCCTCCCCTGCTCCCCTGCTTGTCTTCACCCGTCATTTCCGGTATTGCTAAAATTTCCGGTATTTCTAAAATTTCCGGTATTTTGTTGGGTTGCGCTGTCGCTTAACCCAACCTACATTTCTTTAACACCAAGCGTATTAGATTAAATTTAGTGTTCCAAATATTGCTATCTTGATAAATAGTATATTTTTGAATTTTACCATGAATAAGCTTGCTACTGCTTTTACAGAAGGTATAATTGCCTTTGCTGCCACTAATATTGACGACATCATGATTCTGCTGCTATTTTTTTCGCAAATAGATAGAAATTTTCGCCGTAGACATATTTTTATTGGTCAATATCTTGGATTTACAGCTATTATTATTCTCAGCTTACCAGGGTTTTTTGGTGGCTTAGTCATCCAGCGAGAATGGATTGGATTATTAGGAATATTACCAATTGCTATTGGGATTAAACAATTGGTAAATCGTGAAGATGAAGGTGGAGAAGTTCAGACAGTGAATACTGAACAGAATAGCCCTCAATCTTCTTTATTGTCAAGCATTCTACATCCAAATACTTATAAAGTTGCGGCTGTGACAGTTGCTAATGGCGGTGATAATATTAGTATTTACATACCTTTATTTGCAGGTCAAAATATTCTTGGGTTAGGAATAATTTTAGTGGTATTTTTTGTCATGGTAGGGGTTTGGTGCGGTATCGCTGATTTATTAAACCGTCAAGCTAACATTAGTTATATTTTAAGTCGCTATGGTCAGGCTATTGTTCCTTTTGTGTTAATTGGTTTGGGACTATTTATTATGTATGAACGAGGGACATTTAACCTATTGTTTGGGCAGGTAAATTAAAAATCTGAAGGAGGTATAGATAATCATGCCTGTGAAACTAATTTCCAACTTACCATCATTAAAATGCTATAGATAATAAATCTTAGTGGACGTTGAGGGGTAATCTCACAAAGTTTAGCACCAATAAGAACTCCGGGAACAGAACCTATCCAAATAGGGATTACTAAACTCCAATCAACAGTTCCTAAAGTTAGATGTCCCAGGGACGTAAATATTAGTAAAATGGCGGCTTGAGTAATATCTGTACCCACCAATTTTTGGGCATCTAATCGAAAAAATGCTATGATAGCTAAGGCAAACATAGAGCCTGATGAAACACTTGTCATTCCCACAGAAAAGCCTAAAATTGCGCCAATGAGTAAAGTTAGAAAACGTCCTTGATTGGTTTTTAAATTTAATTTTGGCAATTCGGGTAAGTTGATTTTGGGAAAAAATGTCATCAACAACATTTGGATTAATGCTGTAAATGTAACTATCAGAATCATTACTCCTAGTAACCGCAGCAAGAGGTTATCTAGGTTGTGTTCTCCAGTTTGTCTAAGTTGATGTAAAACTCCTACACCCAACAGCGAACCAGAAACACTACCCATTGACAACCATTTAACTATTTCTAAATCAAGGGTTTTTTGTTGCCAGTGTTTAACTCCACCGACCACTTTCATTAATGTGGCCGCAACCACATCAGAACTAATAGCAATAGAAGGTGGTACTTGAAACACAAAAATCAACATAGGAGTGATCAAAGATGCACCACCTATTCCTGTTAAGCCCACAATGATACCAATAAAAAAGCTGAAACCCGGTAGTAATAAGTAGTCCATACTAGTGTTAGTGTAAGTTATTTGAGAAAGAAGATAAGCTTGGATAGACCTAATTTTATGAATACAAAAAATTGCCGTCTAAGTTTGTTCAGAATGACTATTTATAAATCTTGCTAAATAGACTTTTATTACCTCTGAAGAGTAATTGTTTATACTTAGTGTTTAAAGCTAACCCTGATTTTGGCAATTTTTCACAAAACTACGGCATCTCTATCAATTTACTGTATTATAAACTCATAAATAATAAAATGTCTAGTACCAGTATCTATAAAGTTCTTTTAGTGAATATCTTCTGATTTTTACCACTCCGCAGCCAATTATTTCTCTTGTCTGGGGCTTAATCATTTGATTCCATAGGTAGGGGTAAAGCAAAAGCTCATAAGGATATCCGGTAAGTGGGAAACGAGCGTGGCTTGGCTCCCTGAGAGGAAAGCGACACGGGCGGTTTTAACCACTTTGAATCTTTTTTCATCACAGAACGGGACGGACTACCTATTCGGGAACGATTTTGCGCCATTTGAGGCTTGTCATTGAACGATTTACCCCGAATTATAAAGAGAATGCCGAAAACCCTTGAAGGCGTGTCCGACTCAGGAGGACACACCTGTGCAACAGCTGCGGGATGAAGGCTAGTTACAGGATTTATCCTGCACTGACATTTTGTATATAGATTAAACAAAAGGGGAATTCAAATTGAGTATATTAGCATTTTCTTTACTGGTTTGGTTGGGATCATTTAGTGCCGGCTTAGTCGGAGCATTAACTGGGTTAGGTGGTGGAGTCGTCATAGTTCCGTTATTAACTTCCGTCTTTGGTGTTGATATTCGCTATGCGGTTGGGGCATCATTAGTATCAGTGATTGCGACATCATTAGGTTCAGCTTCTACATATATTAAAAAAGGCTACGCTAATCTGCGCTTGGGGATGTTTCTGGAGGTAGCCACCACCATTGGCGCTTTGATTGGCGCTCTCATTGCCACTCATGTAACCGTAAAAATACTTTCATTGATTTTGGCAATTGTGCTAATTTATTCAGCATACTTATCTCAACGCCCCAGACCAGAACAAACAGAAATTTCTGCACCAGACCCCTTAGCAGAATATCTCCAGCTTAATGGTACTTACCCTACTAGTGACGGTGTAATTCCTTATCAAGTTCATGCCTTGCCTGCTGGTTTTAGTATTATGCTGGTAGCAGGAGTGCTTTCTGGTTTATTAGGAATTGGTTCGGGAGCATTCAAGGTATTGGCCATGGACCAAGCCATGCGTCTCCCTTTTAAAGTTTCTACGACCACCAGCAATTTTATGATTGGTGTCACAGCCGCAGCCTCAGCAGGTGTTTATTTAACCCAGGGATACATAGATCCAGGTTTATCTATGCCCGTTATGTTGGGAGTGTTACCAGGTGCTTTTTTAGGAGCGAGAATTTTAATTGGTGCTAAAACCCAAATTTTAAGAATTATCTTCAGTTTTGTATTGGTAGTAATGGCGTTAAAAATGGTCTATAACAGTCTAATAGGAGGGCTGTAATTATGTATAAATTAAATTCTGGTTTTCGCTGGACTTGCACAACACAGGTAGAAAGAAAAGTTGGAACTTTCACTTTTGAATTAGAGGAGCAAGATTCTGATATTCAACAGTTAGAAGAACAGCGTCTTAAAAATCATGATGATGAA
Source organism: Anabaena sp. AL09 (assembly GCF_001672255.1). Lineage (NCBI taxonomy): Bacteria > Bacillati > Cyanobacteriota > Cyanophyceae > Nostocales > Nostocaceae > Anabaena > Anabaena sp. AL09. Next base: position 24,440 of record NZ_LJOQ01000087.1, on the reverse strand, counting down.
AATTTAAGTAATCAAAAACTTACAAAATCAGCAAATGAAAAACAATTAGAATATCTACTCAGTAACCTGCTAATGTATGGAGTTTTAATCGCTAGTTCTATAGTATTATTTGGGGGTATACTATATTTAATTCATCATGGCTCTGAGCCGGCGGAATATCAAATATTTATAGGCACACCATCTGAGTTTCATTCCCCCATAGGTGTAGTAAATGCTGTTTTCGCAGGTAGCCGCCGGGGAATCATTCAATTAGGGCTGTTAATACTCATTGCTATCCCCATTTTGCGCGTAATCATTTCTTTATGCACTTTTCTTTTACAGCGAAATTTTATCTATGTCGTCATTACATTATTAGTGCTTACTAGTCTAACTTATAGCCTGGTTGGCGCATATTACTAATATTTTCCACAACTCGTGACTATTTCTCAATGTTGGACATTTTCTCGGTTTCTAAGTTAAACTACACTAAGACGATAGAATTAGTGTAGTTTTATGACCAACATCATTGACTATAGGAATAATTAAATGAATTCCTTCTCCTAATATTTGTTCTTGGATTTGACCAAATTTCATTAATACACCACGTTCACTAGCATTAACTCACACAAGGTGTGAGCAAAATGGTAAGCAAACATAGTAAAGCAGTCAATTTACCAGCATTATTTAGCGGATTATATTTTTTCATCCCTAATTTCCATAACTAAGAGAATTTTGATTAGTGAGCTAGAATTTTATGCAGTTAGATAGAACTTACCAGAATCTCTGGCTAATTGGCAATGACAACAGGTTGTTTCCACAAATAGACGGTGTAGAAAATATTGAATTTGATCAAAAAAAACAGTATTGGTTTTGGAGAAACAAATGGACAAAAAAAGGCTAGGTATTACCCTAGCCAAAAATCCACATCAACCGCAAACTGTTATTGCTATTTTCAACCAACTAGTTACCGCTAATTAAACAATTACCATCGGTTTAAAACCATTTTATAATCCCACCAACGAAGATATTTATCAATTAGCAAATTAGAGTATTGATTCATAAATACCTTTAGTTACTATATGCTAATTCCTTGACATCAGGTTGGGATTTATTAACAGCTTGGATAAATTCGGTTAAAACTTCTTTGAGACGTTGATCAATTTCTTCATCCAATTGCAAACTACCATCAGCTTGAATTTGAATTTGCTTATCTACTGCGTAAACTGTACTTAAAATATGCCTTGCACCTAATTCACCTAAAACTGGTTTCAAAGCATATTCTATTGATAATAAATGAGCGATTGTACCACCAGTAGCTAATGGTAATAAAACCTTACCATTCAAAGCTTTTTGAGGTAATAAATCTAAAAAAGATTTGAGTAACCCAGTATATGCAGCTTTATAAATTGGGGTGGCAATAATTACACCACTTGCTTGTTCTAATAATGCTTTTGGTTTTTCTAAAGCTGGACTGTTATAACGTCCATAAACTAAATCTTCAGCAGGTAAATCTCGCACAGAAATAATATTTGTTTCTAAGCCTTGTTCAGAAAGAATTTGAGTTGCATATTCCAAAATTCCATAGGTTCTAGAAGGATGAGAAGGACTACCAGCGATCGCTAAAATATAAGCCATCTGACAAAAACCTCTTGATTTAATTAATTTTTAACTAATCTACAGTTGCTACTGTTGTTTCTCTAAGTTGTTCTTGAAGCTGTTGAGGAAATTCCCGGTTAGCAACAATTTCACCAAAAGGACTTAATAATTGTGGTTCTATTGTTGGTAAATTATCCAAAGGTAAACGAGGAAAAAGCAATTCTGCTACCCGATAAGCTTCCTCTAAATGGGGATAACCAGAGAAAATAAAAGTATCAATTCCTACGTCTGCATATTCCTGCATTCTTCTAGCAACAGTATCGGGATCACCTACTAATGCAGTTCCCGCACCACCCCGAACCAAACCAATTCCTGCCCACAAATTAGGGCTAATTTCTAATGCTTCCCGACTACCATTATGTAATTCCTTCATCCGCTGTTATCCAACTGAATCCATGCGAGAATAGGCTTGTTGAGCTTTATGAATAGCTGCATCATCTACATAACGAATTAAATCATTAGCAGCATCCCAAGCTTGACTTTCAGTTTCTCTGACAATGACATGAAGACGAATACCAAAGCTTAACTTTCTCCCTTGTGCTTGAGCTAAACGTCTCACAGCAGCAATTTTTTCTGCTACTTGTTGAGGTGGTTCACCCCAAGTTAAATAAACATCAACGTGCTTGGCAGCAATTACTTGAGCAATCGGAGAAGAACCACCAAACCACAAAGGTGGATGAGGTTTTTGGATATTAGGAAATAGGATTTTTCCTTCTTTAATATTGAGATAGTCACCTTCAAAATTAGAAATTTCACCGCCAGCAATTTCTCGCCAAACTGTTAAAAATTCATCAGTTAATTGATAGCGCTCATCATGACTAAGATGCAAACCATCACCAGCTAATTCAACAGGATCACCACCAGTCACGACATTAATTAATAATCTTCCGCCAGAAATTCTATCAAAAGTTGCTGCCATTCTCGCCGCTACTCCTGGTGACATCAACCCCGGACGGATTGCTACTAAAAACCGCATTTTTTTAGTGTATGTTACCAAAGTTGAAGCCAAAATCCAGGCATCCTCACAGGAACGACCAGTGGGTAATAAAGCCCCTGTAAACCCTAATTGATCAACCGCTTGGGCAATTTGTCGCCAATAATCAAAATTCACTGAACGACCACCTATAGCAGTCCCTAGATAGCGTCCATCACCATGTGTGGGAATAAACCAAAGAACTTGCATGATATTTAAGTGTAAAATTTTTCAATCAATAACTACGATAAGTCTATCGGTAAACCGTATTATTTGAGTAATGACTAAGAGTATTACATAAATGGACTAAGAAAACAATACTTTTACCAAAATCAACTTTAATCCTATCGAGTATTAGTAGATTAACCCTTTAAATAACTGGGATTCCATTGCAACCAGTAGTTTTCCAAAGCTTTAGCAATTATATCAGCCAGTTTACCGAACAAGGCATAGATTACAATACTTAAAACTACAACATCAGTTTGCATGAATTCTCTAGCATTTGTTGCCATATAGCCAATGCCGGAGTCAGCAGCAATTGTTTCTGCGACAATCAGTGTTAACCACATAATCCCTAAAGAAAACCGCACACCAACTAAAATTGAAGACATTGCCCCTGGGAGAATAATTCGCCAGAATAAACCCCAAGTATTTAAACCGTATATCTTACCCATTTCAATCAATCCGTGATCAACACTACGAATACCATGAAAAGTATTTAAATAAATGGGAAACATTACACCCAAAGATACTAGGAATAATCTCGCCTCATCACCAATTCCAAACCATAAAATCACCAATGGAATTAATGCTAAGTTGGGAATATTCCGCAGCATTTGCATAGATGTATCTAGTAACTTTTCTGCAATAGGAGAAATACCATTAAGTAAACCTAAACTAAATCCAATACTTCCTCCAAGTAAAAATCCAGATACTGCTCTTAGAGAGCTAATACCAATATTTTTGGGAAGTTCACCGCTTTGAGTTAATTTAATAGCAGCAGTAATAACTGCTAAAGGTGCGGGTAATATTCTGGTGGGAATAACACCAATAGAAGACAAAAACTGCCACAATAGAATTATTGTAATTGGCACAAGCCAAGGTATAAATGATTGAAAATAAGGATTTTTTATCAACTTCAAAGAAAACTTATTTTTTTTAGTTCCATACTTTGAGGAAAAATCAGTAGCAGGAGAGGAAACTTTCATAATAATTTATTAAGTGATGAGGAAAATAATTATGGCGGGATTTAACCGCCGTGGTAAAAATCAGAATAACTACAGGTTATTTTTTACTAATTCTTTGGGGTGTAATAGCTGCATATTGTTGAGAACTTAAAACTGATTCTTTAATGGCAATTTGTTTAGGAATAACACCTTCTTTATAAAACAAATCTGCAATGCGTTGTTGTTCAGCAACAAGAGATGAGTTAATTGGGCGGATACGGAATGTACGTCTCCGAACTACCACAGCTAAAAGTGCAGGATCAAGTTTTAGTTCAGGTGCAAGAATTTTTACAACTTCATCAGGATTAGATTCTGCCCATTCTCCTAATTTATCTACCTCCTCTAAAACTATCCGCACAACTTCTGGATTTTCCACAGCAAAACTCCGTCTAGCCATATAAAATCCGCCTTGAGTGGCAATTCTGGAAGCATTTCTTAAAACACGAGCATTAGCATTTTTTTGGACAAATGCAACAAATGGGTCCCAAGCAACCCAAGCATCAATTTTCTTTTGAATAAAAGCATCACGGGCTTCTGCTGGAGTTAAACTAACTGCTTGGATATCGCTATATTTCAAACCAGCTTCAGCTAATGCTCTTAGGAGTAAATAATGTGATGCTGATCCTTTTTGAAAAACAACTTTTTTCCCTTTAAGATCCTTAACTGTCTTAATAGGAGAATCTTTTTGAACAACAATAGCACTACCTTCACCACTACTAGGTTTACGTCCAGCAATATAAGCTAATTGAGCGCCAGCAGCTTGAGCAAAAATCGGTGGAGTTTCTCCCACAGAACCAATATCAACTTTGTTTGCATTCATGGCTTCCATTAGTTGTGGTCCAGCAGGAAACGGAGACCATTCTACCTTGATACCTAAAGGTTCAAGACGCTTATCTACCACTCCTTTGATTTTGACAATATCACCAGATGTTTGATAAGCAAGTCGGACTACTTTTGTTTTAATTCCTGCTTTATTAGTTGTATTTTGGGCTTCGACTATATTACTAGCAATTGGAACAGAAAGGAAAACCAAAGCTAATGCTGAATATTGAATAATTTTCTGTAAAACTGTGCGTCGTGGTAAGTTAAAGTTCATAATTATGTCTCCTCACTTAATTTGAATTCAAATTGTTTTATTCCAGAACCTAAAATGGGCGACTACCCGCTAAACTAATCCGTTTTAAAACTCGACGTTGATTAGGATCAAAAGCTTGGCGATAATGTAAAGTAGATTGATTATCCCAGTAGACAATATCGCCGACAGACCATTGATGTTGATAATAAAATTGAGGTTGATGCAGATGATTTCTCAACTGTTCAATTAATTCCTTACCTTCTTGGGGTTCTAAACCGACAACTTCAACTTCTGTGGTGTAATCTAAATACAAAATCTTCTTACCACTCTCCGGATGTGTTCTCACCAACGGGTGGGGAAAGACAGGACTAATGAGAGGAATATTCTTATTCTCACGATATTTTTGGCGAGGTTCTCCTGGCTTATTTAAAAATGGATTATAAGTAATCAACCGCAAATCTGCAATTCGTTGTTTGGTTGATTCATCCAAAGTTTCATAAGCCAAATTGAGATTTAACCATGCAGTATCCCCACCCTCAGATGGCACTTCTAAAGCATAAAGTAGAGAACCACTAGAAGGATAGGGTGTCCATTTATGATCAGAATGAAACGCTAATTCACCTGTACCTGTGTAACCACCATCAACATTAGAAACGGGAATTATAACTGGTGTTACTCCTGGTTGAGAAGCGAGAACTGGAACATTATCTGGTGGCACAAATAATGAACCAAAATTAAAGCTAAAGTTTAAAAATTCCTCATCATTAAGATGTTGATTTTTAAAAATGAGAATATGATAATCTCTAAGTGCTTGTTTTAATTCTAAAATAACTTCAGGTAGAACTTTTTTACTAGCATCTAGTTCATTAATAACTGCTCCTAATGGTGCATTAAGAGGAGTAATTTGGAAATTAGTTAAAGTAAGTGTCGGCATGGTTAAAAATCAAATTCATTCAAGTTTCATAGTTTTGTCAAAAATCAACTTAAGTTTTACTTCTTTTTACTTTCTTCCAAAAATAAAGAGAAATAAAACTATTATAAATTTCTATTTCTTAGCAAGCACTTCCTTCGGAGTAAATGCAGCATATTGTTGGGGTGTTAAAAACCCATCTCTAACATTTACTTTTTTAGGTATAAGCCCCAAGCTATACCACTTATCTGCAACTTCTTGTTGTTTTTTGATCACTTTTTCATTAATTGGTACTAATGCAAAATCATATTTGTCGTGCATTTTCTGCAAAGTTGGGGCATCAAGCTGAGTTGTAGCAGCTAGTAACTGAGCAATTTCTTTACGGTTATTTTTAGACCAATTTTGTGCTTTTTGTAATTCTTCAAAAAAGATTTTAATTACTTGAGGATTTTCTTGATAGAATTTACGATTGGTAGAATAAAAGTTATTAGTATCTCTTAAACCATTACCACCATCTAATAAAACGCGACCCACTTTATTTTGTACATTTCTGGTGACAAATGGCTCCCAAATAAACCAAGCATCTACTTTACCTTGGCTAAAGGCGGCGTTAGCATCTGGAGGTGCTAAAAAAACTGAAGTTACATCAGCGAGTTTTAAACCTTCTTTTTCTGCGGCTCTAACTGTGAGGTAATGTCCAATAGATGCTTTTTGGAAAGCAACTTTTTTGCCTTTCAAATCCTTGAACCTTTTAACAGGTGAATTGGGGGGAACTAGAAGTGAAACTGCTCTACCATCAGAGGAGTTAGCTGCTAAATATACGAGAGGAACTCCGGCTGCTTGAGAGAAAACTGGAGGTGATTCGGCTGTAGACGCAATATCAAGTCCATTTGCATTTAAAGCTTCTAACTGTTGTGGTCCAGCAGCAAATTCAGGCCATTCAACTTTATATCCTAAAGCTCCTAATCGTTTTTCTAAAGTGCCTTTTTTCTCTAAAACTGCTAAGGCTGTAAGTTGTTTAGAACGAACAATTCGGACTACTTTTTTGTCATTACTGGCAATTAGTTTACTATTTGTGTTAGTTGTACTGCCAGTAGATGAAATTGCTTGCTGTTGAGCGCTATTTTGAGGTGTATTCCAAATAAATACTGTGGCAGATAAGAGTAAGCTGGAGCTAAAAGCGGATAAAGCAGAACGACGAGTGATCCGTTTGTTTTTCCATGATTTCAATTTAGTTTCCCAATTCAGCATGATTGAATTCCCATTTTTTGTGAACATTTTCTAGTTTTGTTAAATATTTAAGAAAGTGAGGTAGAAAAAATAATCTACCTCAACACGGCATGAGAAAAAGTCATAATTTTTGCTCCAAATAGTTTCTAGTAATGGCATTTAGGCAGACACAGAACTCAATAAATAAGAAAATGAAGATCCAGATATCAATTCTGTTTGTGATGATTCTTGTTTACCCATAACTCTATCTAAAATTCTTTCTACGAGCTTCGCAAACTTTGCATCTCCTCTAGCCCGTGGACGGGGCAGATCAATTTTCACATTCAGACTAATTTGACCATTTTCAATCAAAATTACTCTGTCTGCTAATACCACAGCTTCTTCCACATCATGGGTAATTAATAGTGATGTAAATCCTTGTTCTTGCCACAAACGTTCTAATAATTGCTGCATTTCAATTCTAGTTAAAGCATCCAACGCTCCCAATGGTTCATCTAGTAGTAATAAAGAAGGTTTACTGGCCAAGGCTCTGGCTAAAGCTACCCGTTGTCTTTGTCCACCAGAAAGGACGGAAGGCCATTCATGAGCGCGGTCTTCTAATCCTACTTCACGCAGCACTTGTAAAGCTGTTTGTTTGGCATAAACTTTGGAATTACTACCTATTAAGCCTAACTCTACATTTGCCAATACTCGTTGCCAAGGTAACAAACGAGCATCTTGAAACATCATGCGGATAGCGGGATTAATGGGTTTATCAGAATATTTGCCATTTAACAAAACATCACCGCCACTGGGAGCATCTAACCCAGCAACTAGACGCAACATTGTACTTTTACCGCAGCCACTGCGACCAACAATAGCCACAAATTCTCCTGGTTGAATTTCTAAATCAATTCCTTGTAAAACAGTTTTATTTCCAAAGGACTTTCTTAGTCCTTCAAGATTTAATTGCATTCCTTTTACTTGATTAGTCATGATCAAAACCTCTTAGTTGTGGATGTTTGATTGGTTATTTGGAGTAAATCTGTCAAATAAAAATAGACAATGCTTGTGTAGGATTTTTCTGAGCCGAAATCATGAGAAAATTTATATATTTATTTTCCGGCTTGAGGAAATTTTAAGATTGACAGAAATTATTCGCTTTTATTTACCTGAATCTTTCTGGACAGAAGGTTTTAGTAAACAAGCATCTGGCATGACTACCAATATGCTTGTTTTGCCAATCTGTTTTTCCCAGGTATAATCTACTGTAAATTGGTCGGAATACAGTAGCTTTAATTTAGTGTGGCATAACTAGATAAAAAATGCAAGTATCTTTGAGAAGAATTTTATGAAAAATATCCATAAAAAAAATCCCCACTTGTTTATGAGGATTTATTTCACAGAAAATTTGGCAATTAATATATTAATTGCTGACATCAAACAATAAGAAAAATTTATTTTTGACTATTAGTTAACAAATTCTTGTGATTTATATTCTTGTTAAAAAACTTAATTATTGTAATTTAAAACCCAAATTATTTAGAATTTCCTTTAATCTATGCCGACCAGATAAAGATTCAGCCGATGCTACCCTTTTACTAGAATGTTCCGACCAATCACCAGGAATATTCATGTGTTGTGAATTGTAGAATTTCTCCATGATTTGGTTATATTCTGATATGCCTTGCTCTTGTTGGGCAAGTTGATATGTTTCTCGATGTAACACCACTGATTGAGATAAACGTGGTTTAATTGCCACCTTGACAATGGGATCAGCATAGCCCACACACAAACCAAAAACAGCAACTACATGAGGAGGTAAATTCAATATCTGCGCTACCTCTTCTGGTTTATTTCGCAATGCACCGATATACACAGTTCCCAACCCGATAGATTCTGCTGCGACTACCGCATTTTGTGCTGCTAATGCGGCATCTATAGCTGCCATTAAAAACATTTCCAAATAATCTAAACCTTCATGAGGTAGTCCGCGATTTTCGGCAATGTTTGTGAGTCTAGCTAAATCTGCTAACCACACTAAAAATAAAGGAGATTGGCGAATATGTGCTTGATTATTAGTTAGTTTTGATAATTCTTCTTTGCGATTTACATCTTCAACTGCTACTACACTCCAGGTTTGGAGATTGGAGGAAGTAGAAGCAGATTGAGCAGCAGCGATCAAAACTTCTAAAGTTCCTGGGGGTAAAGCATCAGGTAAATAAGCACGAATTGAACGATGGGATAACAGAGTTGCTAAGGTGTCACTCCAGGGAATATCTGGATTGAAGTTATTATGACCATAGCGATGATTAAGTAATTCGGTTGGGTTAGTCATAACTTACAGAAAAAAATTATTAAACTGTCTGAATCAGGATGTCCAGAATTAAAGGATTAACAGGATGAAACTGTCTGAATCAGGATGTCCAGGATTAAAGGATTAACAGGATGAAAATGTCAGAATCAGAATGTCCAGGATTAAAGGATTAACAGGATTAAAGACTTTTAATAAATACGAAATCCTGCAAATCTTCAAATCCTGATTTATGCGTTAAAATCTGAAGGTGGTACGTAGCCAACCAACTACACTACCAGGATTGGTAGTATCGGAATTTGGTGCTGTTACCCAAATAAATCCAGGTGTAACTTCAATATTGTCAGTGAGTTTATATTGATACCATCCCTCAACGTGCAGAGAGGTATCTTTGTCGGCTTGACCCTTACCCGCTCCCAAATCTACATTTTTACTCAGTCCAGTTAGTGTTGGTGCTTGACCCACAAAAATAGCCCCTAAACTACCTTTTTTCCCTAAATCGGGAGATGTGAGTCCTACTCCCCAGTTCCAAACTTGACCATCTCCTTGTCCCAAATAACGATGGGCTGAATAACCAATAAAACTATTGATTGCTAGTCGGGGATTAAGTTTATATAATGCCCCAAGTCCATAAAGATTTCCTACTGTTCCTTTATCAACAATGCCCCTAGCTGCGTTGGCTGGGTTAGTTGAAATAGTGCTGTTTGCTAGGTTACTTCCAGCCGCAGGACCAAAGTTTGTTCCACCTTGACCTAAAGTACCCGCTGGACTATAGGTGTTAGCATAACTTAAACCTAGTCGGAAATTCTTTTTGGGGCTAAAGTATGTTACCTGTCCAAATGCTACATATTTACCTGTAAGTAAGCCATTATTAGGTGCGGGATTATCACCATTAGGCGCACTGTATGATGCCCCTAATTGCCACTGTTTACTTAGGTCGTGAAGTATGGCAATTCCAGGGCCTGTATCTCCATAGTTATAGACCATATTCCGCCGGGAAAATCGAGAAATCCCGTTAGAAGCTGACCCTTCAAATGGGTTTGTTGGACCACTTAAACCAATCTCGTTTGCTCCATCAGATTGGGCAAAAATGTTAAATTGGGTCTTTTTACCAACTGGAAACCGATAACGGATACCACCAACAGAAATCTGATTTGCGCCAAAACTAGGACTGGCATTATCGGCAGTTCTACTGTCAAATGTACCAAATATTCCGCCAGTGGGATTATTTGTGCTAAGTCCTGTTCCAGTTCCTCTAGGATTAGGTACTCCACCTAATGAGTTAATATTTCCACCGGAAAGTGTTAATCGTAGTTGATCTTTACCAGTAAAACTACTACTTAATATTAAGCGAGTCCGCTGGGAAAATGTAATGGTGCTGGGTGCGGGTTGTTTGGTAACGACGTTATTCCCGGCTAAAACTCCACCAACTACAAACTGCACTTCACCTTGTAGCTTAGTTGTTGTTGAAAATTGATTACCTTCTAATTCTGTGGTTCGTGCTTCTATTGTCTGTAATCTTCCGCGTAATACAGTAAGTTCGGTATTAAATTCTTCAGTTAGTCGTTGTATGCTTTCCAAATCTGCTTTTAGAGCTAAATCAGATGTAGATGCGGCAATAAGTTTATTGACTTGATCTAAACAAGCATTTAACCCTGCGGCAAATTCATAGCGAGTTAAGGCTCGATTACCACGATATTTAGTATCAGAACCCACTAAGCAATCATAACGTTCTATAAGAGATTTTAAGGACTCATAAGCCCAGTCAGAGGGTTGGACATCTGAAAGCTGGGATACAGATGTAACTTGTGATTCATCTGATAAAGAGGAAGGTTCTTTTTGGGCAATTATTTGAGTAATTTTGTTAAAGTCAGGAGTATTGATGTTGACTGGTGATAAAGTCTCTTTGTTTGTTGTTTCATTTTCTCCTCTTATTTCACTAGCAGAAGTTTTTGTACTAGCTGCTAAGACTAATAGGAATACAGACATGGGCAAAGTCAGCAATAAATTACAAGCAGTTTTTTTCATTTTGATAACCTCACACACACAAAATTTAAGGCAGTCCGAAATCATCAATAATTTCGGACTTACCATAGGAAAGATCAAGGAACTTCTCAGATAGAAATTTTCGGTAATAGGTCTACTGAGACTGATTTTGTATTCTTACTGACACGAAAGCCTATAGTAGCAACTAAATTACCCTATGTTATATAATCCGGTAATTTGGTCAAGTTACTGTAGTTAATCTGTTATAGATAGCAGTATTTCACAAAAAATCTAGAATTTGAGTATTGGTGGATACATTTTTGATAATTTTAAATTAATTGTTACAAAGGGTTGTATATCTAAAATTTGTATGATAGTATGCTTTTTCAGGTATTAACTCCGTTAAATCAGTAGATTTAGTGTAGTTTGATGAAATAGTGATATTTTTAGTTTTTGTAGCAAAATAGAATCAGGAGAATCATTAAAACATTATGAAATACAACCAACTTGGTGCAAGCGACCTCAATGTTTCAGAAATTTGCTTGGGAACTATGACCTATGGGCATCAAAATACTATTGAGGATGCACATGAGCAGCTTGACTATGCTGTTACCCAAGGGATAAATTTCCTAGATGCGGCAGAAATGTATCCGGTCCCTCCTCGTGGTGAAACCCAAGGGAAAACTGAGGCTTATATTGGTGAATGGTTGAAGAAACAACAACGAGATAAATTAATTGTAGCTACTAAGATTGCTGGTCCGGGTCGTCCTTTTTCTTGGTTGAGGGGTGGAAATAATAAAGTTGACCGTGATAATATTACACAGGCAGTAAATGATAGTTTGCAGAGATTACAAACTGATTATGTAGATTTGTATCAAATTCATTGGCCTGATCGTTATGTTCCTACATTTGGACAGACAAGTTATAATCCCGAATTAGAAAGAGAATCTGTGCCTATTGCGGAACAGTTACAAGCTTTTGCTGATGTGATTAAAGCTGGGAAGATTCGCTATTTGGGTTTAAGTAATGAAACGCCTTGGGGGGTGAGCGAGTTTGTTCGCATTGCTAATGATTTGGGATTACCTAAAGTTGTGACAACTCAAAATGCTTACAATTTATTAAATCGTAATTTTGAATCAGGTTTAGCTGAGGTTTACCGTTATACAGATGTGGGTTTATTGGCTTATAGTCCCTTGGGTTTTGGGTTTTTGACTGGTAAGTATATCGAAAATCAACAATTAGAAAATACGAGAATAACTCTATTTTCAGGTTTTGGACAACGGTATTTAAAACCCAATGTCCAAGAAGCGGTGAAGGCTTATGTGGAGATTGCTAAGAAGTATAATCTGTCACCTGCTCAATTAGCGATCGCATTTGTCAAAAGTCGTTGGTTTGTGAAAAGCACAATTATTGGCGCAACAACTTTGGCACAATTGCAGGAAAATATAGATAGTGTAAATGTGGTTTTAGATCAAGAGATTTTCGCAGAAATAGATGCAATTCATACTCGTTATCCTAATCCAGCACCTTAACCAGATTTTGTAAAAAATACAAAGCGAGATTCTCACCTCACTTAATAAGTAGCTTGACACAATTAAATATAAAACCTCTCCCTAACCCTCTCCTACAAGGAGAGGGAAAAGGAATAAATCTTGATACTGGAGAGACTTTGACTCCCCCTTCCCTGGTAGGGAAGGGGGGTGGGGGGTTAGGTTTGTATTATATTTTTTAACGCCCACTTACTTATTAATGATAGTGAGAGTTACTTTATGAAAAAAAATGTTATTATCTGATTCTGTTACTATTACTGATGTAGAAGCAGCGCAAAAACGGCTTTTGGGTATTGCCCATCAAACACCAGTAATTACTTCTAATACTTTCAATAAACTGACTAAAAGCCAAGTATTTTTTAAATGCGAAAATTTTCAACGGACAGGAGCATTTAAGTTTCGTGGCGCTTATAATGCCTTAGTTCAATTATCAGTAAAGCAGAAAATAAAAGGGGTGATTACCTATTCTTCAGGAAATCATGGACAAGCGATCGCTCTTGCTGGCAAATTACTCAATATTCCCACAGTTGTAGTTATGCCTGATAATGCACCCGCAGTCAAACAAACTGCTACTCGCGGTTATGGTGTAGAAGTCATTTTGTACAGCCCTGACACAACTAACCGGGAAAGATTAACCAAAAGTCTCGCAGCAGAACACGAATTAACTTTAATTCCCCCCTATGATCATCCTCATGTAATTGCTGGACAAGGTACAACTGCATTAGAACTAATTCAGGAAGTTGGACAACTAGACTACTTATTAGTATGTTGTGGTGGTGGTGGATTAATTTCTGGTTGTGCAGTTACGACAAAAGCAGTTTTACCTAATTGTCAAATAATCGGTGTAGAACCGGAATTAGCCGATGATGCTACTCGTTCCTTTTATACCAAAACCCTGCAAACTGTCCACAATCCCCAGACCATTGCTGATGGTGTCAGAACTCCCAGTTTAGGTAAAATCACCTTTCCCCTTGTCCTAGAATACGTAGATGATATGGTGACTGTATCGGAAGCAGGTATAATTCGCACCATGTTTTTTATTTGGGAACGCTTAAAAATCGTTGTTGAACCCACTGGAGTTATAGCCGCAACAGCATTATTAGAAGGTGTAGTTAAAGCGCCGGGTGCGAGAATTGGCGTAATTATCAGTGGTGGAAATGTAGACTTATTGCAAGTTAGTCAATTGAAACAACTTAATCATCTTTTGCATTACTAGATAAATAATTATCTAACTACTTGATTTTCCCCAAATTGATATGGTAGTCTGTGTTTATATTTAATCTACGGTTTTTTGATAGACATACCGTATTTTTATGTTATAGTGATGAAAGACACTGTTGAGAATCTGAATTTTTAGCAATCGGGAATCTTCTTTTATGCCAAAAGATTGGTTAGAATGGCACGATCTTTACAACACTGAACCCAAATTACAGCAACGGGTAGAAATCGTGCAGGAATATATTGTAAGCACTACCATATCCCATTGGGATCAATTATTAGAAACTGCTCGACAAAATACCCCCGCTCGTCGAGTTAAAAGACCAGGACAAGCACCTTCTACTGCTCCTATTCCTAGTAGTTTAGATAAACTTTCGACCGATGAAAAACCACCAGTATTATTATATCGTGATAGTAACTCTTGGTGTCCTTTTTGTGAACGAGTTTGGTTTGCCTTAGAAGAAAAACAAATTCCCTTTGAAACAGAATTTATTGATCTGAGTAATAAACCGAAATGGTACACAGATTTAGTCCCAACAACCCTTGTCCCCGCAGCAAATATTGAAGGCAAATTCGTTTATGAATCTAAAGACATTCTTTTAGAATTAGAAGAACACTTTGGAGAAACGTTGTTACCTGAAAATCCAGAAGAAAATGCGATCGCTAGAGAATGGGTTGAAGATGCAGAAACTAATGGTTTTCGGGATCTTGCCTATAAATTCTTGAGAGAACCTCCAGAAGATGCCAAAGAACTAGCAAATTTAGAAGCAGAATTTGAAGCTAAATTAGATGAAATTGAAAAAACTTTAGGTAGATATCCAAAACCCTATTTTTTATCAACATTTAGTCTGGTAGACATTATGTATAGTCCCCATTTAGATAGATTGGCGGCTAATTTACCAGTATATAGAGGATATCACATCAAAGGAAATCTTCGTTTTCCTCTCATCAATGTTTGGTTTGCAGCACTTAAAAAACGTCCTGCTTACAACAGAGTTAAATCAGACAATATTACTAATAATTTACTTTTACGGCGCAGATTTGGCGTAGAACCTATTGGTAATCCCTCACCTTTAGACTTAGCTGATGCTGAATTTATTGAATATCGGGCAGAAGCGGCAGAAAGATTGAGTGATAATCGAGAAACTGCTATTGGTGATATTTTGAAAAATTCTGGAGTGCAATCTTTAGCCGCAGATGGTGATATTTCCACAGTCAAAGAAGCCGTTGATTTTCATTTGAGATTATTAGCTGATTATCTCATTAATGGTAATGGTAAACTATTACCAGGAGGAAGAACTGGAGGTAAAGAAAGTATAGATCCCATTATCGCGGCTACAGGGGCTATTACACTGGCTTATGTGAGAAATAGGATTTGTGCGCCACGAGATATGAGTGCTGGTGCTGCAACTGCATTACGAGCCGCAGCAGATAAGGTTTTGGCATCTATTTATTGATTCCATTTCATCCAAAGAGGAATTAAAATGACTGATTTTAAAAAGGTTAATGATGATTTGAGTATCGCTGGACAAATTTCTGCTGAGGAATTAAGAAAATTAGCAATTGAGGGTTTTAAATCAGTTTTGAATTTACGTGATCCTGATGAAAATGGTTTTTTCCATGATGAAAAGCAAGAAGCACAAATTGTAGGATTGGAATATACAAACATTCCTTTAAATTCTCAAGCACCAAATCAAGAATTAACAGCAGAAGCAATTCTAGAAATTGATCATTTACCCAAACCAATTTTAATTCACTGTGCTGGTGGTGCAAGAGCCGGAGGAATAGCCTTAATTGCAGAAGCAATTCAATCAGGTTTTACTTATGAACAAATTGCTCAAAAAGCTAATGAATTGAGCATTAATTTAGAACAGCCACATCTCAAGCAATTTCTCGTAGAAAATTTTGCAGTTAAGCAAATTTAGGTTTTCTGTGATTATTTTGTTTGTAAATTTATCAAAGGTACAATTTTTTATGAGTTTAGAACTAAATCTATCAGGTAAAACAGCAATTGTTACAGGTGGTAGTGCAGGAATTGGGTTAGCTACAGCTAAAGCTTTATATAGTGAAGGTGTGAATGTAGTTATTGCTGCTCGCAATCAAGAAAAACTTTATAAAGCAGTAGTTGATATTCAATTTTTACCTAATGCAGAGGCTAAAGTTATTGGTGTTAGTGCTGACTTAACCAAAGCAGAAGATGTTGAGAAGCTTGTCTCTACAACAATTGAACAATTTGGTAAAGTTGACATTTTGATTAATAATGCTGGTTCAGCCCGTGCGGGTTCGTTTTTAGAATTGAGTGATGAAGCATTTTTAGATGCTTGGAATTTAAAACTTTTGGGTTACATTCGATTAGTTAGAGCCGTTGTACCCTATTTGAAAAATCAAGGTGATGGGCGTATTGTTAACATTATTGGTGGTGCTGGACGCACACCCCGCCCCAACTTCCTACCAGGAGGAACATCCAATGCGGCTCTACTCAACTTTACAAGAGGCATTTCTAAAGAATTAGCCCTAGATAATATTAGAATTAATGCCATTTCTCCTGGTTTAACGGACACAGAAAGAGCGAAAACATTAGCCGTACAAAATGCCCAAAGTTTAGGTATTACGGTAGATGAATATAAAGCCCAAGCAGTGAAATCAATTCCTTTAGGAAAGATCGTTAAACCTGAAGAAATTGCAGCTTTAGCTTTATTTTTAGTTTCTGATTTAGCTGCTTCTATAACTGGTGCAGAAATTCAAGTTGATGGTGGAAGTACACCAGGAGTTTAAGTTATTGAGTAGGTTGGGTTAAGCGACAGCGCAACCCAACATTTTCAAAATTTTGTTGGGTTTCCTTTCGTCAATTAATGTTACAAAAAAGAGGAATTTTCATGACTCAGAAACAATTATTTTCCCAAGATAGCGATGTTGATCAAACCTTATTAGCTGATGTATTAGTAATTGGTGGTGGACCTGCTGGTACTTGGTCAGCGTGGAGTGCTGCTAATGCTGGTGCTAAAGTGGTTTTAGTAGATAAAGGCTATTGTGGTACAAGTGGCTGTGCCGCCGCATCAGGTAACGGTGTATGGTATGTTGCACCAGAACCAGACAGTCGAGAGGCTGCAATGGCTTCTAGAGAGGCTCTAGGAGGATTTTTATCTAGCCGAGATTGGATGCAACGAGTCCTAGATCAAACCTATACGAACGTCAACCAACTAGCTGATTGGGGTTATCCTTTCCCTACAGATGAAGAAGGTAAACCATATCGGCGCAGTCTGCAAGGGCCAGAATATATGCGTTTGATGCGGCAACAAATAAAACGGGCAGGGGTGAAAATTTTAGATCACAGTCCGGCTTTGCAGTTGTTGGTAGATGCAGAAGGTGCTGTAGCTGGAGCGACGGGGGTTAACCGTCAGACTGGTGAAAAGTGGGTTGTGCGAGCGCATTCAGTGATCATTGCTACCGGAGGCTGTGCTTTCTTGAGTAAAGCCTTGGGTTGCAATGTGCTAACAGGTGATGGATATCTCATGGCAGCCGAAGCGGGTGCAGATATGTCGGGAATGGAGTTTTCCAACGCCTATGGTATCGCACCTGCTTTTTCTTCTGTCACCAAAACCTTATTCTATAATTGGGCAACTTTCACCTACGAAGATGGGACACCTATCCCCGGCGCTGGTTCACAAAAAGGGCGTTCTGTGATTGCCGAAACTTTGATAACTCAACCAGTTTATTGCATCATAGACAAAGCCTCGGAAGAAATGCAGGTAACAATGCGTTTGTCTCAACCCAATTTCTTCCTACCCTTTGATCGTGCAGGTATTAATCCCTTTACTCAACGCTTCCCTGTAACTCTGCGCTTAGAGGGGACTGTCAGGGGTACAGGTGGCATTAGAATTACCGATTATACTTGTGCTACTTCAGTACGTGGACTCTATGCTGCTGGTGATGCAGCCACAAGGGAATTAATTTGTGGTGGTTTTACTGGTGGTGGTAGTCATAATGCCGCTTGGGCGCTATCTTCAGGGTATTGGGCAGGACAGTCTGCGGCTACATACTCCCACAATTTAGGTGTGCAAGCCAACCAAAGACCAGTTCAATCTGTAGGTACTGTAGGATTTATTTCTGGTAGTGAAAAACAAATTCACAGTGAAGACATCATCAAAGCCACTCAAGCGGAAGTTTTTCCATACAATCGCAATTATTTCCGTAATGAACAAACTTTAACGGAATCATTGCAAAGATTACATTCTCTGTGGGATGAAATTCGCAATAGCCAAGTTGCAGATAATAGTAATATTCTCCGCACAAGGGAATCTGCGGGAATGGTAGCAACAGCTAGATGGATGTATAGCAGTGCCTTGGAACGCAGAGAAACAAGAGGTATGCACAGACATTTAGATTATCCAGAACAGGATACTAATCAACAACATCATTTAATTAGTGGTGGTTTGGATCAAGTTTGGGTGAAAGCTACACCTATCCAGGATACAAAAACGCAAGAACTGGTAACTGTTTAATTGTAGGTTGGGTTGACGCAAGGAAACCCAACATTATCAAAACTTTTGCTATGTTTCAACATGATCATAACTAAATTAGTTTTTGCAACATTTCTTTACAATGTGTCCCAAATTGCAGGTATTCCGGCTGTACCCCTATAACCTAAGTTCACAATCTCTTCAAAAGATATCAGCAGGGTCTGCCGATTGAACTTTACGTATTGCGATCGCTCCCGATATAGCACACATCAAAATTGTTAAAATTCCAACAGTTGAGGCTCGGCTAAAAGTCATATAAATTGGCAGCAGAGTAGCATTGTGTGTCATATCATACAATCCCAGGCTCAATGCAAAACCAGGAATATACCCTAGAATTGATAGGATGATAGCTTCTTGAAACACAATACCGTACAAGAATGAACTTTTATATCCCATCGCTTTGAGGGTGGCATATTCTGCCAAGTGTTCTGATACATTTGAATATAGAATTTGATAAACAATTACGGCTCCAACCATGAATCCCATAATAGTACCTACCGTAAAAATAAATCCAATAGGTGTACTACTTCTCCAATAATCTTTTTCTAGCTGAATAAATTCTTGTTTTGATAAAAATCTAACATCTTGAGGTAATTCTTTTTTCATAATTTGGACTAAATTTTCAGCATTCACACCTGGTTTTAATCGAATTATTCCGATATCAATAAGTCCTTTTTGGCGTTTATTGCTAAATATACGTAGGAAATTTAAATCACTAGTAATTAAAGTACCATTTGCTGCAAAAGATGTTCCTAGCTCAAATAAAGCTCCTACAGTAATTTGCCGATTATTTACTTCTGTAGAAATTGTTGTTCTTTTCTCAAATTCACTAGCTATTAGCCCAAATTCTGGTCGAGAATTTCGATCAAATAAAACAACGTCTGGAATCTTGATTCTGTCTGCGTTTTCCTGTACTTCTGGTAAGTCTAAAACATCTTCATCAGGATTAATTCCTATAATGAAAATTTGACGACTAGTATAGTTCTGCGGATTAGTCCAAAAACCAAAATCTAGATATAAAGAATTTACTGATTCCACACCATCAAAACTTTGTGCTTGGTATAAACGTCTTTGGGAAAAAGTTTTTAAGGTATTCAATGCAACGCTTGTAGAGTTAATTAAAAAAATGTCACTCTTCAACTTGGTATGTACACGTATATTACTATCATATAGACCATCGCTAAACCCTAATTGCATAAACATCAGAATTACAGCAAAAGCAATACCTGCTAACGCAATTAATAACCGAGTTCTTTTATGAGTCAGTTGTAGCCAAGCTATAATAAATGGAAACTTCATAGTGAGTAACCTGTATTAAGGTTTAATTACTACATTAACTTCTAAATTAGTCATTCCGGCAACAAGTTTACTGTCTGTTAAACGGATTTTGACTTCGACCACTCTAGCATCAATCTTGGCTGCTGGATCAGTATTTAAAACATCCTTTTTTCCAACTTTTAAACCAACTTGTTCAACTATACCAATAATATTTTTAGAGAAAGCACTGCTATAAATAATGGCTGTTTGAGAAACTTTTACTCTACTTACATCTGTTTCATAAACTTCTGCAACGACATACATTTGTTGAGTATTACCAATTTCCAGAATGCCCTGATTAGAAATTGCTTCTCCTGAATGAGCAAGAATTTTTAGAATCTTACCAGACTGAGGGGCACGAATTATTGTTCGTTCTAAGCGAGCGATCGCTAACTTCAGATTACTATTTGCCGATTCTACTTGAATTTTACTTTCTGATAGCTGTAAACTAGCTTTTGCTGACCGAACTTGTGCATATGCATTGAGGAGAGCGTTACTTCGTCCTTGTTCTAATTTAGCGAGCGTAGCTTGAGCATTATTTAGTTCATTTTGTTTATTACTAACTGCTAATACTTTTTCATCCAAAGATTGTTGGGAAATAGCACCTTGCATTTGCAAATAAGAAAAGCGTTCTAAGTCTTTTTGTTTAACTTGTAGATCTACCGCTATTCCTCGGATTGTTGCTTTTTGAGCTTTAACTTCTGACATCTGAGGCATTTTTATCTGCTCAACTCGAGATTCTGCTTCTTCAATTTGAGCTTTACCAAATATACTCTCAGCTTTCAAACGATTACGAGCTTCTTCCAACTGAGTAGCCGCAATATTTTTCTCTGCTAACCTTTCTCGATAACTATCTAAATAGGCTAAGACATCACCTACTTTGACCTGCTGATTTTCTTGGACTAACAACTTATCAATGCGTTCTTGAAGACTACCTCCAATTGTAATTACTTCTCCTTTAGGTTCCACACGACCTAGTGCTGTAACTGACCTAGCCTGATTTTTTTGACTTTTAATCTTTGCCATCTGTAGTTGAGAATCAGATGCTTGGGTGTGTGAAAATTGGTAAATTTTTATAAGACCAATTCCTAAAATAGAAATGAACACCATCTGAATTAGCCTTCTAGCTGAAGGCTTAAAAAGTAAATCTAGATTCAACTTTACAACCTCACTAATTTAACTGATATTTTTAGCAACACTATGGGGTACAGCCTAGTGTGTTAATTTTGATGAAATTTCTCCGTTTTTCGTTCATGCAAATTTTGTGTCCATGTGAACGCAGAGTCCATGTAAAATAGGCTTTTGCCCCAAATAGATACCAGGGATTTTGCATGAATTTTTACCCTCTTAGAAGGCACAGAATTAACACACTAGGTACAGCCGGGATACCTGCAATTTGGGACACATTGTAAAGAAATGTTGCAAAACTAATTTAGTAATTTACTAACTTGCCCAAAAATGGTATAGGGATATTCTTTTTTTGAACACTAAAATCAACTCTTCAGGCTATTCAGTCTCCCATAAATGACCCTTTTTGGGGATGTTTTCATAGCAGAGGACACGCTCGATCCGGCATTTGAACAACGTAAAATCAAGGGTTTCAAACGTTAGTTTTACATAACTTTACAACGTGTCCCAAATTGCAGGTATCCCGGCTATACCCCTAGTTCGGACTGTGACGCTGTCGCCGCATTGACGACCAGGAAGCCAAATCTACTTCTCCCCGCATATCCGCACACGCTGCAATAAGGCGGGCGATATCACTGTCAGTGTGGCTGGCGTTGAGTGTCAGCCGCACCAGCGAACGGTTCTTGGGGGTCGCCGGGTGACAGAACACCGCCCCGAAAATGCCGCGCCGCTGCAGGGCGTTACGCAGCACCATCGTCTGCGGTTCGGAGCCGGCTTCTAGGGCGATGATCTGCTCGGTGCCGTCGGAGACGTTGTACCCGAGCGTGGTTAGTTCGTCACGCACGTGGCGGGCTATCTTGTGTAACCGCTCACGTCGGTTATCTGCGGATGCAATAAACGTCAAAGCTGCATCGAACCACGCAATCTCGTGGGCTAGTAGCCCTGATCTGAAGATAGCGGACCGCGACTTGACCCTGAAGAACCCCTTGAATTCCGTGGAGCAGGAGACGAACCCTGCCCTGCCAGCGAACGTCTTGGCCAGTGAGGCAGTGCGGAAGTGAACCCGCTCCGCCAAGCCCATCTCGCAAACCATGCCAGCACCCGCCGGACCGTGTGTTCCCAGAGAGTGCGACTCGTCCACGATCAAGATGCACCCAGTCTCCTCAGCCAGTTGGGCGAAGGTGGTAAGCGGGGCGGTGCTGCCGTCAGTGCTATAAACCGCGTCCACCGCGATAATGCCTGGTCCGTGCCGATTGATTTGGGTTCGGGCGTGTGCGGCGTTGTTGTGCGCGAAACGTACGGCTTTCGCGCCGGCCGACTGAGCGCCCTCCCAAAGTGAGGCGTGGGCAGCCATGTCTAAGTAGACAGGTACCTCAGCGTCGGCCAGCGTCTGAATCAGTCCGACGTTTGCAGCCCACCCGGACTGGCACAATACGCCGTCCTCGGCTGACATGAATTGTGCCAAGCGGCGCTCGAAGTCCTGATGGGCTGAGTCCTCGTACAGAAAGACAGCGGACATCAGCAACTCTTGACTGCATTCACTCAAGCACCGGGCCTGTTCACGCCGCAGCGACTGCACGGACAGAAGGTCGAGGTAGTCATTACTCATCAGCAACAGGGCATCGGCGGAGGGGGTGGCACCATGTAGCAGGTGGTCACCACCCCAGAGATGTTGGACGTGATCGATGTAGTGCGAGTCCAACCGCCGCTGCGCGAACGCGGGGAGGCAGCGTTCCGCACGCTTGCGAGAGTCACCAGCAGATTGGGTCATCTATAACACCTATATAATTGATTGATTGATCTTTGTCATCGTTTAGGAATCGCACTCTGGTATTCCCTGTTTTGATAGTATTGTAAACCCTGTTTAAACAGGGTTTAAGATCTGACTTTTCCCGTTAAGTCGTGAAACTCCCAATTAACAAGGGTTTTAGACCATAGCCTAATTCTCAACAAGCGACGTTTAATGAGAATAATCAACGAGAAAATAGGACTTTGGGGAGGGGGTTATAGTGGGCGATCGCTCAATTAGAAAGATAACGGGAAAAGTCAGGTTTAAGATAGGCGATCGCAATTTAATTTCTCTTTTCAATCTGTTTCTAGATTGTGATTTGATACTTTTGGGTTAAACAGAAAGCAATATTTTTTTCGTAATCTTGATAAAGATAGTGTTGATTTAAAATCAAGAATCTCACAGTTCACCAGAAAAAGCAACAAAAATATCAAAAGCAGAACATCCACACTCTTTCCTTACTATTTGCAGTTGGACTGAGTTTAACTTTTGTTATTTCCGCTTGCTCTCCCAACACAAGGGACAATACTGGGACAAATCAGACAGCACAAACAACTGAAACTACTAATTCAAGTCCAAACTCTAACAGTATAGTCGTTCGTATTGGCTATCAAAAAGCTGCAACTGTCCTCTACGCATTAAAAGCCAAAGGAGAATTAGAAAAAGTTTTAAAAGCCTCTGGTGCTTCTGTCAGTTGGACTGAATTTCCCGCAGGTTCACCCATGTTAGAAGCTTTAAATGCGGGAAGTATTGACTTTGGTTACACAGGAGAAGCACCCCCTGTATTTGCTCAATCAGGAGGTACACCGTTTGTTTATGTTGCTTATGATCCCTTGAGTACCAAAGCAGAAGCGATTATTGTTCGTCAAGATTCACCTATTAAAAGTGTGGCTGATCTCAAAGGTAAAAAAGTCGCTTTTGCCAAAGGCTCTAATACTAACTATTTAGTAGTAAAAGCATTGGAAAAAGCAGGATTACAATATAAAGATATCGAACCTATGGGTCTTAAACCAGCAGATGCTCGCGCTGCTTTTGAAAGTAAAAAGGTTGATGCTTGGGCTATTTGGGACCCTTACTTAGCGGCAGCAGAGAAAGCAATAAGTGTACGCACCTTAACAGATGCAACTGGATTAGCACCTAATCGTGGTTATTATCTGGCTGCTAAATCTTTTGCTGATAGCAATTTGGATACTCTGAAAACGGTTATTGATGAAGTCAAGAAAGTAAGCGACTGGACAAAAAATAATCCACCTGAAGTTGCTAAGTTACTATCACCTATATTAGGTATAGATGCGGCTGTTTTAGAAATAGCCGAAAAGCGGCGTGAGTATGGTGTATTACCCCTAACAGATGAAATAATTAGGAAACAACAAGAAGTTGCTGATGCTTTCTATAAGATCAAATTGATTCCTAAAGAAGTCAAGGTTAAGGAAATAGTTTGGCAAAATAATAAATAATCTGGTAATTGGTAATAGAAAAATTACTAATTATCAATTATTCCGGTTCTACCGTTCCCCTTATGATCAAACATCCTTTTAATATATCCAAAACCATTGGTGTACATGGGTTTAATCTAAATTAATAAGCGAT
>NZ_LJOQ01000086.1:0-4041 GCF_001672255.1 Anabaena sp. AL09 | reverse complement strand
AATACAGTACAGAACGTATTCATTTTAACAAAAATAACCATTCTTAACTTTTCGTTACATAGTTAGAAACTTTTCCGCCGACCTACTTAGACTTTTAAATAATCTCAGCTTTATCAAAAAAATGCAATAGATAGCAGGTAAGACTTATGCTTATCTATCTAACGGTGCATCTTTATATCCCACATTCCCCACCCTAACTGTCACATTATTGACACTCCCCGGTCTAAAGCACATAATGCATTGCTACGCAATGCTTACTCAGGGACTTTCAAACTTCCCAGTCTTTCTTGTAAGGTGCATCAAACCGCAAAAATCTAGCAAATAAACAGATTGTTGATATCTGATGCACCCTACAATAGATTTTTGGTGTGACGCTTGCGTAAGTTGTAAGAGTGAGTCATAACTTGAACAAAATATATTTAGAACTTACGCATTGACAAATGAGGGAAGATTCTTATACGTTAATCATTGGTATTGCTTATATGTAAGCATCAAACATCTCCGAAAAAGAATCTGAAACCCTTAACTTGTCTAGCTGAAAACCTAATTTCCGGAGAGGTCTATTTTAGATAACTAAAATAGACAAAATAGTTAAAAAACTCGCTATTATGGCTAATCATCAAAATAAATTTAATTGCTTTATTATTGGCGAGGGAACTTTACCGATTCAATGTGCTGAAATACTGATCAATCAAGGTCACGTAATTTACGGCATTATCTCCGCAGATGCATCGATAATTAACTGGGCTGAGGGGAAAAACATACCTTATATTAAGCCAACAGATCATCTCGGAGAATTTTTAAGCCAGCAGCCTTTTGATTACCTGTTCAGTATTGTCAATAGGTATGTTTTACCCCAGGAAATTCTAGAGTTACCACGCCAATTTGCGATCAACTATCATGATGCCCCCCTACCAAGATATGCAGGAGTCAATGTCACTTCCTGGGCGTTGATGAATCAGGAGAAGACTCATGGGGTGACGTGGCATATAATGGCCGCTATGGTTGATGCGGGCGATATCCTGAAGCAGGTAATTATCGATATTGCTGATGACGAGACAGCTTTGACTCTGAATGGGAAATGCTATGAATCTGCTATTAATGCATTTGCTCAACTAGTTGATGAGCTATCCTCTGGTACATTTGTAGCAACCAAAGTAAACCTGAATGAGCGCACCTATTTTTCCCGCTTCAAAAGGCTGAGGGCAGGCGGAATCATCTCATGGAAGCGTTGTGCTTATGAGTTAGATGCCCTGATTAGGGCTTTAGATTTTGGTTTTTATCCCAATCCATTAGGTCGACCTAAATTGGCTATAGACAGCAATTTGTTTATAGTCTCTAAGCTTGAGGTTCAGGGTAACTTGTCCAACTACCCTCCGGGAACGATCACAAACATTGAACCTACTTATATCAAAGTTTCTACAGCAAGTTATGATATTGCACTACGTCAGGTACTGGCTATTAATGGTCAAGCACTATCAATTTCATATCTGGTGGAGAAATTTGGCTTGCAGGTCGGGTATCAGTTTTGTGATCTTGAGCCTAATCAGGTCAAGCAGATTGAGAAGTTTGATCAGTCAATTGTTAAGCATGAAGCTTTTTGGGTAGAAAGGCTAGGAACCTTAGAGTCCATCACTATTCCTGAGGCAAAGCAGACAGCATCATTACACCTAAAAGAACCACAGTATGCCAGTGCCAGGATGTTTGTACCCGATGAGGTAATTACCTTATGGTCACAACGCCATCCCCAATGGCACCGAAGTGATTTTCTCGCAGCTGCTTTTATTACTTATCTGGCTCGAATTGGTGGCAGCGGATGTTTTGATATCGGATTTAAAGATATTGAATTACAACGACAGTTGGTCGGACTCGAAAGCTTGTTTGCGTCAGTTGTTCCTTATCGGGTAAATATAGATTACGAGCAAAGTTTTGCGGCTTTAAAAAAACAGTTCGAATTTACCCAACTTCCCCTAACTTATGTCCGGGATGTCGTGACTAGGTATCCATCTCTTCGTTCGTTGTCCGATCGGGGTAGTGAGCAGTTTTTCCCAGTGGTTGTAGAGCGTGTGGAAACACTAGAGGACTACCAAGGGCCGTTGGGAAGTGATCTAACTTTCATAATTTCCTCAGATGGGAAGAAATGTTGTTGGTTCTACAACACCGATGTATTGGATGATGACAGTATTGCCAGGATGCAAGAGCAGTTTACTGTTTTTCTGCAAGGTATTCTCACGGAACCTGACCAGTGTATTGCTTACCTGCCTTTGTTATCTGAGCAGCAGCGGCGGGAGATTTTGCTGGAGTGGAATGATACTCAGGTGGATGATCCCCAGGATAAATGTATCCATCAGTTATTTGAGTCGCAGGTAGAACGGACTCCAGATGCAGTGGCGGTGGTGTTTGAAAATCAACAACTTACCTATAGTCAGTTGAATTGTCAGGCTAATCAATTAGCGCATTACTTACGCTCTCATGGTGTGGGTGCGGATGTGCTGGTGGGTATTTGTGTAGAGCGTTCTTTAGAGATGGTAGTGGGACTACTAGGCATTCTCAAAGCGGGTGGAGCCTATGTACCAATTGACCCTGAATATCCACAAGAGCGTCTGACTTTCATGCTAGAAGATGCTCAAGTTTCGGTATTACTAAGTCAACAGAAATTAGTTGAAAAATTACAAACCCATCAAGAAAATATTGTCTGCTTAGATACCGCATGGCAACTAATTTCTCAGTTGAGTCCAGAGAATCTCATCTCTGAGGTGCAAGGACATAACTTGGCTTATGTGATTTATACATCTGGTTCAACAGGTGTGCCAAAAGGTGTGGCCATGAATCAGCTTGCTCTTTGCAATCTGCTCCTGTGGCAACGGCAAAATGTCACAATTTCTAGTGGGGCAAAAACTCTGCAATTTGCGCCGATCAGCTTTGATGTTTCCTTCCAAGAAATCTTCTCAACCTGGTGTTCTGGGGGGACATTGCTGTTGATTGGAGAGCAATTGCGCCGAGAACCATTGGCTGTGTTAGGTTTACTCCAAGAACAAGCTGTTGAGAGACTGTTTCTTCCCTTTGTTGGTTTACAGCAACTAGCCGAGGTGGCTATTGAGCGGGAATTAGTTATTAGTAATCTGCGCCAAATCATCACTGCGGGGGAACAGTTGCAGATTACTCCTGCCATTTCTCAATGGTTGAGCCAGTTAACTGATTGTACTTTGCACAATCATTATGGACCATCGGAAAGTCATGTCGTCACCAGTTTTACTCTGACTAATTCCGTGGAAACTTGGCCGCTGCTGCCTCCCATTGGTCGTCCCATTGCCAATACCCAACTTTATATCCTTGACGGAAATTTACAACCAGTACCAGTAGGTGTACCAGGAGAATTGCATATAGGTGGAGTCGGATTAGCACGCGGCTACCTCAACCGACCAGAGTTAACACAAGAGAAATTTATCGCCAATCCCTTTAGCACCTACCCTAATTCCCGTCTCTACAAAACCGGGGACTTAGCCCGTTATTTGCCAGATGGCAATATCGAATACTTGGGTCGCAGCGATAATCAAGTAAAAATCCGGGGATTCCGCATCGAGTTGGGCGAAATCGAAACAGTCCTCAGCCAATATCCCCATGTGCAAGCATCTTGCGTGATTGTCCGTGAAGACATTCCTGGTAACAAGCGCTTAGTTGCCTACATTGTGCCGCAAAAAGAGCAGAGAGCCACTGTCAGCGAACTGCGTAGCTTCCTCACACAAAAGCTGCCAGAATACATGGGTCCCCAGGCTTTCGTCATTTTAGATTCCTTACCCCTCACCCCCAATGGCAAAGTAGACCGCCGCGCTTTGCCCATACCAGATTTACACGCTGAACTCACAGACCAGTACGTAGCTCCACGCACCCCCACCGAAGAAATCCTGTCACTAATTTGGGCACAAGTCCTCAAACTAGAGCAAGTAGGTATTCATGATAACTTCTTTACCTTTGGCGGACACTCCCTACTAGCAACCCAATTGGTTTCTCGCATCCGCACTAGCTTCAAAGTAGAACTAC